>OMSN01000116.1 GCA_900313765.1 uncultured Eubacteriales bacterium | reverse complement strand
CACAGCAGGGTCAGCACGCTCATCACAGCCACATCTGCCCAGTTCATGCCGGACAGACTTCCTCTGGTCCAGTTGTGCAGGCTCACGATCTGCGCATCATCGGCAAAGGTCACGATAAAATCCGTCGCCGCGGAACAGATGTAGCCGATCATGATACCGGCGACGATCAGCGTCGAGGTCCGACGGATCCGGGTTGAGAAGAGCAGTACAAAGGCCATGGACAGCAGCGCACCGGCAAACGCGGCGCTGATCAGGGAAAAGCTGCTGGGCACACCGGAGCGCATCGCACAGAAGATCAGCAGGACCGCGACAAACAGCCTGGCTCCGGAAGAGATCCCCAGCACAAACGGACCTGCGATCGGATTTCGGAAAAAGGTCTGCAGCAGATAGCCTGACAGGCCGAGTGCCCCGCCCAGTATCATGGCTGCAACTGCCCTGGGGAACCGGATCTGCAGGATGATGCTTGCAGCGGTCGCATCCTTCGCATTCCCTGCAAGGATCGCCATCACATCCGCGGCAGTGATCCCGGTGCTCCCGGTGCACAGGTTCACAAAGATCAGTACCGGGCACAGCAGTGCCAGGCAGATCAGAGCGAAGGCCACCCTTCTATTCACTTGCTCTCTTCCCCTGTCTTCACTCATTTTCATCCGATATCTTTATTTCACATGTTCCAGGAACTGCAGTTCCCCGTCCGGCGCATCCGTCATCATCGCATGCAGATCCGCGACCACACTTCCCAGCGACATGGTCTTCTGGTACATGTTCCGGGATGCCGCATAGACATGCCCATTCCTGACCGCGGCAAAGTCCTCCATCAGGCGGCTCTTTGCCAGCAGCTCGTCCATGCTGTGACTCTCCCCTGCCGTCGTCCCGTTATAGACCAGATAATCCACATCCTTTGCCGCAGCGTAGAAGGCTTCCATCTGAATCGGCGCGGAGCCAGGCACCTGACTGTCCGAAGCACCTGAAACATATTCGCCTCCCGCAAGACGGATCATCTGAGGCACGTAATCGTCACTGCCGCGCACTACGACCGCGCCGTCATCTCGTATATAGAAAAATGCGACGGTCCTGCCGGTCTTCTCCAGCCCTTCGGTCTGCGCTCTCTGCTCCTCATACACACGCTCGGCCTCTTCCAGATGGCCGGTCAGGGCTCCGTAGAACTTGATCCACTCCATCCTTCCCAGAGGACTTGGCTCATAACTTGCGTAGTCGATCACCACCGGGATCCCCAGCTCTTCCAGTTTCTCCATGACTTCCGGAGTGTGGGCGATCATCGTATTCTCAATGGCAAGGCGGCATCCGCCCGAGAGCAGAAGTTCATAGTCAGGCGCGCTGTATTTGCCCGCATACAGTATAGCACCGCTGCGCAGGGCATCGCGCATCCCGTCCACATACCAGCCGTCTTCTTTCAGGCCGCAGTATCGCACCGCATCCAGTGCACCGGCTGCCTCCAGCAGATCGGCCGCGGCACTTGCCACCAGATAGATCTGGCCGGCCGGCTGCTGAAACACGATGATGCCATCATCCAGCACTTCCGGGGCTTCCATGCCCTCGGGGATCACCAGGATCCTGGTATCCTCCGGCAGGGTCAGCATCCGATAGCCGCCTTCGTACTGATCGATACTGAAACAGCGTGCGTCCTTCAGTTCAAGCCTCTTCTCGAAGACCATTCCCTGCACTTCCTGAACTTCCTCCGGGACAAAACAGGCTGCCTCTGCCACCGCCGGCACCTCCTGTTCCTCCGTGCCGGAAGTTTGAGAAGCATCTGTACCGGATTCAGTTTCACTCTCTGCAGTCAGGCCGTCCGGTGCATCATCTGCCGGTGTCAGGCTGCTGCGGCTGAAGTTCAGAGTGTAGACGATCTCATGGGGCTCGCTCATCGCAGTTGTATCTGCGATGACTGCCATCTCCTGGTCAAAGCAGGAGACAGGAATACAGAATTCACTGTTGCCGCTCTCATTTACCGGGAGATACTGACGCCCTCCGACTTTCATGTAATCATAGTTCGGACTGCTCCACAGAATCGATGCAAAGACCAGACCGTCTTCCACGGTAAGGGTTGCCGGGCTCTGAATGGAAGCCCTGCCGGTCCCTCCTGTGAGGGTCACGTCACAGCTGTAGGTACCGTCCGCAATCGGGTTTTTCACAGCCCCTTCCGGCAGAGAGGATGTCATGAAGCAGATCTGATGATCATACCATTTCTCCTTACGCTTGCTGAAGCCGGTACACTCCAGCGTGGCGTCCAGTGCCTCCACCGGGATCTCATAAGTATAGGCACCTTCTTCATCCTCACGATACTCTGCATAGTCAGACGGATCGGCTTCGACTGCCTGGGCGCCGGTCCCCATAAACAGCCGCAGATATCCTTTACCGCTCAATGTGATGACCGCTGACATATTGCCGTCCTTCACAGTCAGTACGGTCCTGACGATCCTGAACATCGACGAGCTGGTATCCGCCTCGATCTCATAGACCCCGTCCTCGATCTCATCCGCATATTTCGCGTAGCAGCCTTCCGGTCCCACCAGTGTCTGCGATGCCCGCTCGGCGTCGGTTGCCACAAGCGCGGACAGATCCGCTTCTTCTGTCTGCTCTGTCTGTGCCGCATATACCTGCACGGGTATATATGAAAAGGATACCGGCGCGCCAAGCACGCCGATACCCGCAGCGGCAGAGATTACAGCGAGCAGTCTGTTTCTGAATCTGCTCATGCATCCTCCCTTATGCGATCGAATCGATCGCGTCCTGTACATGTGCTACATAGATCTGCTGAATACCTTCCTTCTGGCCCAGGCCTTCCAGGATGCACTCGACTTCATAGCCCTCCCCTGTCAGGATGGACTTCCAGGAATCGTCCTCATCACCAGCCATGTCATTGTTGGCATGGTCTCCCGCGACGACCATCAGCGGTTCCAGCACGACGCGGGTATAGTCCTTGCCGTCGATCGCAGCAATGACATCATCCAGGGACGGCTCTGCTTCTACAGTGCCCACGTAATAGTCTGCAAGTTCCTTATCTTCAAAGACACCCTGCATCTGAGCATAGATCTCATTGGAATCCGCCTCAGTCCCGTGTCCCATGAACACGACTGCTGTCTTGCCATCCACATAGGATTCTGTATCCTTGGCAAGAGTATCCGCAACCTGTTCAAAGTCTTCCTCTGTGTTGAGAAGCGGCTCACCCATCACGATGGTGTCGAACTTGTCCGTATACTTGTCCAGCTCGTCCTTCAGATCGGTATATTCGAACCCGTGCATAAGATGCGTCGGCTGCACAATCAGCGTCTTGATGCCGTCTGCTACTGCACGGTCCAGAGCCTGTGTCACATTGTCGATCTCCAGACCGTCTCTCTCCTTCAGCTTGTCGATAATGATCTGGGATGTGAACGCCCGGCGGACATCATAGTCCGGATATGCTTCGCGAATCGCCTCTTCGATCGCTCCGATCGTCTGCTCTCTGCTCTCATTGTAACTGGTTCCGAAGGAAACGACCAGGATTGCTCCGCCCTCCTTGTTGTCAAACCCGGTTGCCATCAGACCACACAGCAATGCCATCGCACATAAAACCACTCTGAAACTTCTCATTCTTTCTCCTTTCCTCCGTCCAGGGAACTATAGGGATACTTGTGAATCCGTGACGCTCATTTTGTCACTGCGGAATACCGGAATTGAGAAAGAAAAGTCGAAATGAATAAGACAGGCGCCCCTGTGACAGGGTCCCTGCTGAACGTACGACCAGTTTCTCGTGGTCCGGCATCTCCTCATCTGTTAAGAAGATCCTGTACCGGCAGAAGGCAGGTCTCCTGGCTTGAGGTTCTTCATCTGCGGCCGCCTTCCCGGTCTCCCAGTGGCATGCTGGCTGCAGACTCCCCTGATACAGTGACGAGTTCGTACAGGATTCTCACCTGTTTCCCTTTTCACCGGAGCCTATTCGATTCCAATATCTCCGGCACCTTCTGCACTATCCAATTACTTCTTCGCACAAATTCTAACACATTCTCATAATCGGCACAACCAGAAGGGGTCAGACCCCTGAGAAGGGTCTGACCCCTTATACGCTTTACACTTACACATTGCCCAGCAGGACCCTCTCCAGGCTCTCCTGCGCGGCTTCTTTCAGTGCCCTGAGCACCCGCAGAGCGGTTGGCGGCTCCTTCATTTTATACCTTGGGAAGTATCTGGTGATGTGCAGTGGGATCCGGGGATTGATATCGGCGATCCACTGCGCCTGTCTTTTCATGTCCTCTATATCGTCATTCATTCCGGGAACGATCAGGGATGTCAGTTCCACGTGGCACTCCTGCGCAGAGCGCCGGATGAATGCCTTGACAGTCTCCAGATCACCCCCGAGGCGCTGGTAGATCTCCGGACGGAACCCCTTCAGGTCGATGTTCATGGCATCCATATAAGGAAGGATCTCTTCCAGAACAGGGAGATTCGCCATGCCGTTGGTCACCAGTACGTTCAGCATCCCTGCCTCATGCACCAGTCTTGCGCAGTCCCGCACATACTCATATCCCACGAGGGCTTCGTTGTAGGTGTACGCCACTCCGATATTGCCTCTGGCTCTTTCTCTCAGGGCAAGCGCACACAGCTCTTCGGGCCCGACTTCATACAGACTCCGGAAGTCTGTACCCTTCGCGGCAGCGATCTCATAATTCTGGCAGAAGGGGCAGGACAGATTGCACCCGTAACTTCCCACAGACAGGACCTGGCTTCCGGGGTGAAAATAAGCAAGCGGCTTCTTTTCGATCGGATCCAGTGCGATGGACGTCAGTTTCCCGTAATTGTCACTGACGATCTTCCCCTCTGTGTTCCTCCTTGCCCGGCACCGCCCGAGAGCACCTTCCGGAATCCTGCACGCATGCGGACAGACCGGGCAGACAGCCCCGCTTCCCGGGCGCGCTGTCTCACTGCTCATGGCGAATCACCTCAAACCGGTACATGCTGACCCCTTTCTCATGGTCCGCGATGCCGGCTTTTTTCCTTGCGATGTATACCTGATACCCGACCGAATCCACTCCTTCCAGATCCGGAAGAAGAAGGCCGCGGCGGAAGTCTTTCTCCACGATCACGCCATACCGTTTTACATCCAGCTGTGACTTCGACTGGATCGGTTCCGGCTGTGTGAGTACATCCACGCTGATCTCCAGATCATCCAGCTCATCTTTCCTGATGGGCGGGAATCTGGGATCCCTTGTGGATGCTGAGATTGCATTGGAGATGATCTCCTGTGCCAGGTTCTCCCTGACCGGTTCGATCGTCCCGATGCATCCGCGCAGTTCCCCGTTCTCATGGATCGACACAAATGCACCGGCGCGGACAGTTTTCATTTCCTGCGTCAGTTCCTCTTCTTCCGGGATGTAGACCTTCCTGCTGCGGATATAGGTCTCGATCGTATTGCGTGCCAGCTGTACATACGGATCCATCACTGCACCTCCTCTGCCTGTGGATGATAGATACAGATGCCATAGCCCACTCCGAATGTCGCCTCATGGGTCAGCATTCTGCTCTCCACCTGTGTTCCTTCAAAAGCACCTCCCATGATCGTAAATGACCTGTGACCGCATTCCATGCTGTCATCCAGCAGTCTCTCATCGAATCCGGTCAGTGCCCTGAAGTCTCCT
>OMSN01000199.1 GCA_900313765.1 uncultured Eubacteriales bacterium | reverse complement strand
TTTGGTGAGACCCTGGCCAGGGCAAGAAAAGCGAAGCATCTTACGCAAAAAGATGTTTCATCGCTTCTGAAAGAACGATATGAGATGGATGTGAAGTCTGGATCGATCAGCCACTGGGAAAAAGAAGATGCTGTACCGAACGCACTGCAGTTCCTGCGCCTGTGTGAACTCTACCAGGTTCAGAATATTAATGAGACCTTCGGTGTATTCGACCAGGCCAATCCCCTCTCGCGGCTGAACAGTGAGGGGATGGAAAAAGTCTACGAATATGCCGACCTTCTCCTGAAGAATGATCAGTATCAGAGGCGATCCGCAAAGATCCATCCCTTTAACAGGATTATCCGCCTCTACAACCTTCGCGCATCAGCGGGTACCGGGCAGTACGTGGATTCGGATGCCTATGAGATGATCGAAGTGGGAAGTGAGGTCTCCAGCCTTGCAGACTTCGGCATCACCCTCGCCGGAGACAGTATGGAACCTCTGTATGTGAACGGACAGACAGTCTGGGTCCACCAGCAGGAAGAACTAGACAACGGCGAGATCGGAATCTTCTACTATGACGGGAATTCCTACTGCAAGAAATATATGAACGACGGAGACAGAATCCGGCTGATCTCCCTGAATAAAAAATATGATCCGATTGAGATCGATGAAGACAAAGGTTTCAAGATCTTCGGCAAGGTCGTCGGCTAAAACACAAAGGGCACGGTACCCGCACCATAAATGCGGTCCCGTGCCCCTCTTCTCTTTATTTTACTGACCGGCGAACTATTCTTCGGATTCCTCGTACTGGAAGATCTCTTCGACCGGTTTTCCGAAATAGGAAGCCACCTCATACACCAGCCTGTAACATGGATTCTGGTTCTCTCCGCGCTCCAACTTACCGAGCGTCTCCCGGGCGATTCCGATCTGATTCGCCAGTTGCTTCTGGTTCAAATGTGCAGCCTTCCTGCATTCACGCAGACGATTCTTCAGTGTAACCATTGAGTCCCCCTCCATCATGCAGTCTTTACTCCCACAGGTTTCCCCTGACTATGGGTATTCTCGCACTATGGATAGCCCAAATCTGACCTTTCCGGAGAGGTTTTCAGGCGTACATCCCCTCCACATTCTGAAGATGTGCCTTGTATGCTGCCTTTACATGCTCCGGGCCTGTAATCCGGATTCCAGTACCGATGCCGGTGATCCATCCAAAGAACTGCGGGCTGACTGTCACCAGAACTGTCACACTGAAAGTATGCTCATCCTTCGGAATCATCATGATGTCTTTTCCAAACCGGTCGATGATCACTCCAGCCAGCTGCTCTTCACACAGAAGTGTTACCCTGGTATCTTCACCGCCGTACATTCCAAATGTCTTTTTGGCATAAGCTGCCAGATCGAAATCCCGGAACTGTTCACGGCCAAGGCGTTTGTCATGGGTGACACTGATGTCCTGGATCTTATCTACCCGGTAGTGCTTGATCTTCTCCGCTTCCTGATCATAGCCCACCAGATAGTAGTTTTCGTCATCCCATGTCAGGCTCCAGGGAGAAATGTGATACAGCCTGCCCTCATGACGCTGGCGAAGTTCCTTCTTCATCGTCCACTCCAGATACCGGAAGGTTACCTGGCGGTTTTCCCGGATTGCATCATGGATCGTGTCCACGTTCTGATAGATCGCGTCATTGATCGTCTTCGGCCGATTGTAGATGTACACCTGACGCTGCAGCTGTTTGCTGTTCTCCTGACTGGTCAGCTTTCCGAGCTTCTTGATCAGTTCCCTCGACTTCTGCTCCGTGATAAACTTGGACGACTGTACCGCGTCAACCAGGAGCTTCAGTTCAGCCAGCTCAAAAGGTCGTTTTTCAATGTAGTAACCCGGCGTGCTGCCGCGCAGCTGCCCGATCTTGAGACCATATTCCTTCAGCCGTGCGATATCACGATAAACTGTCTTCCGGCTGCAGACGACATCATACTCCTTCTCCAAGGCCGTGCAGATCATGTCTGCTGTCATGATATGATCATGATCTGTCCGGTCCAGGAGCAGATCCATCAGATGCAGGATCGTCAGCTTCTCATTTTCAGCCATGATTTCTCTCCATCAGTGGTATTCATCTTCCAACACTTCTTCATGTTCCGTCCAGATTCCCCTGCTGTTCCATGGGATCATATTAATAATACATTTGTAATTGAGCCCATATACTAGCCAAACCGGAAATCATATTCATCCTCAACAACAGGGATATCCTTCACATCAAGGTTCTCGATCCGGATATAGGATCCTCTCTCGATCGCCAGGATCACCTGATCGATCTGATCCTCTTCACCCTGGATCTCCATGGTCACGGAACCGTCCCAGTTGTTTCTGACCCATCCACTGCATCCATAGCGGTGCGCCGCATGATATGCCCGATAGCGAAATCCGACTCCCTGAACGTAACCGTAAAACACAATATGTCTCCGGATCACCGCGCCACCTCCAAAGGGTCTGTCCTATTTACTGCTGTATCACCAGTTTATCTGTTATTACTCCAGATTCTTATAAAACTTGACTACCTTCTGGATCTCATCCACTGTCGGATGTCCTTTGGCGATGCCGCCCACCAGCTTGAAAGGTCCAAAAGTGTCATAGCCCTGACAGCGGTATTCTCCAATCTCTGTACAGTTCTTCTTCTGCGTGACAGCGCGAATTCCCTTCAGGAAATCTCCTTTCGGCGCTCCATGCGTATAAATGAAGAAGACCGGCTTTTCTTCCGGAAGATTTTTCTCCGCGTACACAATTAACTGCTTCGCAAAACTGCTATAGTAAATGCCAGAGGCGAAACCGATCCTGTCATATCCGGAAAGATCCGTGTTCTCATCTGCCGTCACATCGATCAGATCTATATCGGCCGCTGCTGCGACTGCGTCCAGCAGTTTCTTTGTGTTTCCATGATGCTTGGAGTAATAGGCGATTGCTGTTTTCATTATTTCGACTCCTGATTCTCTATAATCTGCAGTATTCCTCTATATCCACCACTCCGGGGTCAATTCACCAAGAGTTATAATCCGTTCTGCCTTGTAATCCATCATGATTTCGATGTTCTTATAACTTTTCGGCATCAGCTGCACCATCAGTTCCCGGCAGGCTCCGCAGGGTGCGCCGCTGGAACCGTCAGGCAGGATAGCCACGACTTTCCTGATCTCGTGTTCACCGTTGGTAATCATGTTGAAAATGGCATTCCGTTCCGCACAGATTCCCAGCGTGGAGCAGGTATCGATGCAGACGCCGGTGTATATTTCCCCGCTGTCGGAAAGGATAGCTGCAGAAACCTCGCCACATGTAACGTAATCAGAAATCCTGCGCTCATTTCGCACTGCGGATGCAGCTGCATACAGTCTGTCCCACTGCCACTGGTCTTTTGTCATGCTGCTCACATGTCCAGTGCGTTTCTCATGCATCAGAGGGACATCCACACCCTCTGACTTCCACCGATAGCGGAATCCAGACTTCTCCTGCACGCGCTTCGATTTTGAATTACCTTCATAATAGCCGACCCAGACC
>OMSN01000336.1 GCA_900313765.1 uncultured Eubacteriales bacterium | reverse complement strand
CACATTGACCGATGCGCAGACATACTGCGTCTGGGCCAGCGCCTGGGGAATCGCACGGATCAGGTTCTCCTCCGCAGGTGTCATCCCCTTGGATACCACTGCCGAGAAACCGCCCAGGAAATTAACTCCAACCTCTCTGGCTGCGCGGTCCAGCGTCTGTGCGATGGTGACATAGTCTTCCGGCGTCCTGCATGCAGAGGCTCCGATCAGACCGATCGGGGTGACAGAGATCCTCTTGTTGACGATCGGGATCCCATACTCCTTTTCGATCTCACAACCGACCCGGACCAGGTCCCTGGCACAGGTTGTGATCTTGTTGTAGATAGATTCATTTAACTTCTTCAGATCCGAGGATATGCAGTCCAGAAGGCTGATGCCCATGGTGATCGTCCTTACGTCCAGATTCTCCTGGGTGATCATCTTGACTGTCTCGGTCGCTTCCAGAATATTGATCATAGTAAAACCGCCTGCCTGAATGTGTGATGGTCAGATACGATGCATCGCGTTGAATATGTCTTCTCCCATGACCCGGATCGAGAGTCCCATACCTTTTCCGATCGCATCCAGATCATCCGCGATCTGCCCTGTGCCCTTATCGGACTGTGCAGGGTCCGCTACCATCATCATATTGAAATAACCCCCGACGATCGTCTGTGAGATGTCGAGAATATTGACATGGTTATCTGCCAGATAGGTGCAGACCTTTGCGATGATGCCGACGGCGTCTTTGCCGACTACGGTGATGATTACCTTCTTCATGTGAATGTCTCCTCGTTAAAAATGCAGCAGCTCCATGGGATGATCGCGGCTTGCCACTTCCACCGGAATGTCCCCCTCTTTGTAGGGGCACTGCTCATCCAGGGCAAGTTCCGACATCACGGTCGCATACGCAAGTTCATCATAATTGTTGGTCTTGCTCAGATGGCCGAGATACGCTTTCTTCATATTGTCATGCAGGATCTGCGAGAGCAGCATCCTGCCCGATGAATCCAAGGACAGGATCCTCCGCTTCAGCGGATAGGGATACGGCCCGACCTGAAGCATGTTCTCATCATGATTGGATTCCACCAGGACGGTGTCGAGTCCCTTCAGATGCGCCAGCGTATATCTGCTGAAACACCCCATATCCGTTGCCACCGCAGCCGACCTGCCTCCCGATTCCACCCGGTATGCCACAGGATCCGCAGCATCATGCGAGATGTGAAAAGCTTCTATCTGAAGATCCCCCACCGTAAACGGAAGATCCGCATCAATCGCATGAAAGAGGTCTTCATCGACCTTTCCGAGCGGCTGATAGCGCTGGATCTGACGGATAGTTGCCGCCGTTGCGTAGATCGGGATATGTGCCTTCCTGCTCAGGACTCCGAGTCCGGAGATATGGTCACTGTGTTCATGGGTGACCAGGATCGCCGTGATGTCCCGGGGTGTGCGGCCGATCAGGTGCAGCGCATCCGTGATCCGCTTGCAGGAGATCCCGGCATCGATCAGCACGCTGGTCTTATCCGATCCGATGTATATGCAGTTGCCGCTGCTTCCGCTCGCGATGCTGTAGAAGTCCAACTGTCTGTCCCTTCGGGTTCTTTCGTTCTCAGTTCCTTTTTTTGATTCCTCTCATGGCAAGCTCTCTGTCAAGCTGCCAGAACGTATTCTGTACGTTTTCATCGGAATTGTCAATCGTAAGTGTGGTCAGTGCACGGAAGCTCTCTTCCGTCCGCTGGCTTCGGATCATCTGCGTGATCCTCTCATCTGTATAGCCCCTGCTGCACTTCAGGCGCTGCCTTCGGACCGGTTCATCCGCGTGGATATACCAGATCTCATCGCAGATAAGATCATAGTTGTCATCCATCAGCAGAGCAGCCTCTATGACGATCAGAGGGCAGTCTGCATGTGCTTCGATCAGCTGATGCACCCGCTCCTTGACCGCGGGGTGTACGATCGCGTTCAGTTTCTCCCGAAGATCCGCATTCTGAAAGACCATCTTTGCGACGGCGCTTCGGTCGATGGACTGATCCTCGCGGACGATCTGTTCCCCGAACAGATTGATCATAGGCTGCCAGCAGACCTCCCCCGGCTCCTGCAGATCCTTTGCAACCTGGTCGCATTCGATGAGAAAGGCGCCGTATGCTTCCTCCAGATAGTGGAGTACAGTGCTCTTGCCGCAGCCCACACCGCCGGTGATTCCCAGTATCTTCATGTTCATTTCCTCACAGAACAGTTCCTGTCAGCTCAGTGCGCGTCGAACCAGCTGTCCCCGGTATGCATATCGATCTCCAGTCTCACCTTCATGCTGGCAGCGCCTTCCATCTTCTCCCGGATGATCTCCTGAACTCTCAGGACTTCATCCTCAGCTGCTTCCACCAGAAGTTCATCGTGCACCTGCAGCACCAGGCGGCTCTTCAGCCCCTCCGCACGCAGAGCACGGTCGACACCGACCATGGCGATCTTGATGATATCCGCGGCCGCCCCCTGGATCGGAGCGTTCATGGCGACTCTCTCGCCAAATGAACGGCGCATGAAGTTGGATTCCTTCAGTTCCGGGATCGGACGCCTGCGGCCGAACATCGTGACGGAATAGCCCTTCTCCCTGGCCTGTGCCACGGATTCATCCAGGAATGCCTTGATCCCCGGGAAGGTCTTGAAATACTGCTCGATAAATTCCGCCGCTTCCTGCCTTGTGATCGACAGGCCCT
>OMSN01000200.1 GCA_900313765.1 uncultured Eubacteriales bacterium | reverse complement strand
CGCGTCATCTGGAGGGCATGAACACTCTGCGCAGGCAGGTGATCTGTGCCGGCGGACTGTTGGATGATGAAGGCAGGATGAAAGGTTCCATGCTGGTGATGGAGTTTCCGGACCGCGCCGGCCTGGATGAATATCTCTCCAACGAGCCCTATGTAACAGAAGGCGTCTGGACGAAGATAGAAGTTGAGACGATGAATGTCGTCCTCGTGAACGGAGAGAGACGGGCATGAAAAACTATGATCTGACAGAGAAAATGAATGCGATCCGCCAGGTGATCGATGCCGGACCCTTTCATGATAACTGGGAATCCTTATCAGAATATGAGGTGCCGGCATGGTACAGCAGCCTGAGGTTTGGAATCTTTATTCACTATGGCCTGTTTTCCGTGCCTGCTTTCGACAGCGAATGGTATCCCCGCATGATGTATGTCAAGGGAAGCAGGGCGTACCAGCATCATCTTGAAACATACGGTCCCCAGTCTGAATTCGGACTGAAGAACTTCATTCCGATGTTTCACGCTGAGAAGTTTGACGCAGACAGGTGGATCGATATCTTCCAGAAAGCCGGTGCCCAGTATGTTGTTCCGGTGGCGGAGCACCATGACGGTTTTCAGATGTATAAGAGCGACCTCTCTTCCTATAACGCGTATGATATGGGACCTGGGAAAGACATTATCGGCCTGTTGAAGAAAAGCGCCGATGCGAAGGGGATGACCTTCGGGGTATCCTCTCACAGGCTTGAACATTATTTTTTCCTGGGCGGTGGAAGAGAGTTTGACAGCGATATCAAAGGTAACTTCCATAGGGGAGATCTCTACTGGCCTTCCGAAAAAGGACCGGAAGACTTTGACGCGATTGATGGAGAATGTTCCCCGTCAGAGGAATTCATGCAGGACTGGCTCGTCCGCACCTGCGAGCTCATAGATCGTTTCCAGCCTTCCATTCTGTACTTTGACTGGTGGATTCAACGCGTCGAACTGCGTCCGTATCTGAAAATGTTTACTGCATATTACTACAACAGGGCTGCAGAGTGGGGGAAGCAGGTCGTGATCAATTACAAACACGATGCCTATCCGTTTGGGGTTGCGGTTCCAGATGTTGAGAGAGGTCAGCTTGCCTCGCAGAAACCCTACAGATGGCAGAGTGATACGGCCATGTGTTTCAACTCATGGTGCCACACAGTGGATAATCGCTATAAGAAAGCGAAAGATATCCTGTGTGATCTGATCGACATCAACTCGAAGAACGGAACCATGCTCTTGAATATCGGCCCGAAGGAGGACGGCACATTTACGGAAGAAGAGACGCAGATTCTGTCGGAGATCGGTACATGGATGGAGAAGAACGGGGAAGCCCTGTTTGAATCCAAACCCTATCGGATCTTTGGAGAGGGGCCGACAGACATCGTGGAAGGAGGTTTCCAGGATGCCGCAGTCAAGGAATTCACCTCTGAAGATTTCAGATTTTTTGCAGGTAACGGATGCATCTACGCTGTTGCGCTGCGAGCGTCCGCAGATGGAGAGTATCTGATCAAAAGCTTTGCCAGGAAACAGGGAAACCTGAACACGCAGATCAGTGGTATCACATGCCTGTCGGATGGAAAGCAGGTGATGTACGATCACAGACCGGACAGACTCAGGATCTGCTGTCAGGCAGGCGGAGAATATCCGGTCGTGTTCCGGATCACACTGTAATGGATCCCTGTGGAAAAACAAAGAACAGCATCCATGCGTATGCGCAGAATGGCGCATATGCCAGATGCAAGGTGACCGTGGGATGAGCAGGTTAAGAGATCATCTAAATCGGAGGATACGGTCTTACGCTCCCGCGCAGATACAGATTTGGTTCATAATAAACCGTACGGCGCTCTCCTAGAGCGTCCGGTCCGTCACTGTCGATCAGATCGATGGACCTGCAGACCTCCTGTCCGATGAACCGCCCCATCTCATCCGTGGGGGTGCCTACCGTACTAAGCGGGACTTCCAGCACATTATCAAAGGGAACATTATCACATCCAATTACAGAGAGGGCATCCGGTATCTTCAGGCCGTAATTACGGGCTTCCTGATAGACGCCGAATGCCATTTCGTCGTTCATGGAGAAGATGGCGGATACCTGCTGGCCCAGCAGATACGGGAGAGCGGCCCGGCCGCCTGACAGGGAGTAGTCTCCGTAGTAGATCAGATTGGGGTCATACGAGAGCCCCGCCTGCGTCAGGGCATCCCTGTAGCCGTCGATTCTGTCCTGAGTCACCTGAAAGGAAGGGTAACCTGCGATACAGCCAATGCGGGTATGCCCCTGACTGATCAGGTACTGGACAGCGAGAAAGGCTGCCTTGCGGTAGTCACAGCAGATATTGATGCCGGGACTCTTGAATTCACTGTTATCAGTGGAAAAGATCGGGATTCCCAGCGTATCGACGATCCTGCAGACCTTTTTATTCATCTCTGTCAGGGAAGGCTCATATGGCTTTCCCCAGATCAGTGCGCAGAGGTTCTCAGACGCAATCCTGCGCACCAGCATCTCATACATCTCCGGATCATTTTCATTCAGAATATGGCAGACCGGGAAGAAGCCTGCGTTTTGAAGGACCGAACTGATCGACATGAACAGGGCGGCTATGTGGGTATTTCTAAGATCATTGATCACAATCCCGACGGACTGGCTCTTATGCCTTGCAAGGCTGGATGCCATGATATTCGGATAATAGTTCATCCGTTCTGCCGTCTCCCGGATCTTTTTACAGGTTTTCTCCGAGATCTTGGTCTTCCGGCCGGAGAGTGCCAGCGATACCGTAGCTGTGGAGACTCCGCATTCCCGGGCGATGTCTTTTATGGTTGTTCTCATAATCGAATCCTCTGCATGCATATCAGTTCCCCACTTTTACTATATACATCCTTGTGAAAATTGTCAAAAATAGATTGCAGGTAAAGCGATTTAAATTGTGTAAATCTTGGATGGAATCGACAAAGATTTTGAATATTCGTACGGAATATTGAAAGAAAAATCGGATACGCTATACTGAAAATATGAAAAATGCATAAAAACAGACGATAAATGATGCAGCGCACAAAACAGATAAAAACGCGGAGAATCCAGATAGGTAAAACGTTTTAATTAATATACAGGTATAGCGCTGTTCTGGAGGGATGTCTGTGGAAAACAAAGTAATCGTTGAACTGAAGAATATCCGTAAAGAGTTTCCCGGAGTGCTGGCGCTGGACCAGGTCAATATGAAGATCCGGGAAGGGCATGTCCATGCTCTGGTAGGGGAAAACGGCGCCGGCAAATCCACTTTGATGAAGATCTTGTCCGGAACCTACCAGAATTATGGCGGACAGGTTCTCCTGAACGGGAATGAAGTGCACCTGAGAAGCCAGAAGGATGCTTTCGAGAATGGGATCTCCATCGTAGCCCAGGAATTGAATTATGTCCCGGAGCTGACGATTGCAGAGAACCTGTATCTGGGAAGGGAACCGAAACGCTCGAAACTGTTTATCGACCATAGACAGCGTCTGCAGGA
>OMSN01000204.1 GCA_900313765.1 uncultured Eubacteriales bacterium | reverse complement strand
TCCAAGAAGGCCGCCGAACCTTGTTTTCCCGCTGATTGCATACTGCATACGCACTTTCCGCCTTTTCCATCTTCGAAAAAAGCCTCCGGCTGCTTTCACGCCGGAGGCTTACTGTCTTGCTGTCTGTTCTCAGTTCCTCTTCAGGAAATCCGGGATCTGAATATCTCTCTCCGTGACCTTGCTCTGCGGTGCGCGCACCTGCACGCTGCCGGTCTGGATCGTCGGAGTCTTCAGTTCAACCTGTCCTGCAGAACCGCTGTTGGAGAATGAGAATCCTCCTGCAGGTCTGGAATCCGTCTTCGGGAAGCGGAAATCAGATCCACCCTTGCGGCCGGAAAAGATCGGCTGCGGCTGATCGGAATTCGGATCCTCGAGACCGGTCGCAATGACCGTGATGCTGGCTTCATCTGCATACGTATCATCGTACATCGCACCGAAGATGATATTTGCTCCGTCGCCTGCCAGTTCCTGCACATATCCGGCTGCGTCGCTTGCATCCATAAGGCTGATGTCACCGCTGATATTAATGATGATGTTGGAAGCGCCTTCGATCGTGGTCTCAAGCAGCGGGCTTGCAACAGCCTGCTTGACGGCCTCCAGTGCCTTGTCGTCGCCCTTCGCATAACCGATACCGATATGAGCGATACCCTTGTCCGCCATGACGGTCTTGACATCCGCGAAGTCGAGGTTGATCAGTGCCGGCAGGTTGATCAGATCCGTGATACCGGAGACTGCCTGCTGCAGAACCTCATCCGCCTTCTTGAAAGCTTCCGGCATGGTCGTTCTGCGGTCTACCACTTCAAGAAGTTTGTCATTCGGGATGACGATCAGTGTATCCACATTCTCCTTCAGTTTGGAGATGCCGGCGAGCGCGTTGTTCATGCGCACCCTGCCCTCAAAGCGGAACGGCTTGGTGACAACGCCTACCGTAAGGATACCCAGTTCTCTGGCGACTCCCGCGATGACCGGAGCTGCACCGGTTCCGGTGCCGCCGCCCATACCGCAGGTGACAAATACCATGTCAGCACCCTGGATCGAATTCTTGATCTCCTCCGTGCTCTCCTCTGCGGCCTGCTGGCCAACCTCAGGCTTTGCCCCAGCACCAAGACCCTTGGTGATCTTCTCACCGATCTGGATGACTGTGGGTGCCTTGGACATTGCCAGTGCCTGTTTATCTGTATTGACGCCGATGAACTCAACGCCTGCAATCGTATCTTCCACCATGCGGTTCACAGCATTATTGCCTGCGCCGCCAACGCCGACTACGATGATCCGTGCGCCGGACTCGGCTTCATTCGACATAATCTCTAACACGTGAGTGACCTCCTTGCTCTCTTTAACCTTAATAAAATCAGGTTTTGCCCATATATCATTAAATATACGGTGAATTGACTATGAAATCAAGACTTTCTTCAGATCCGCGCATTTTTTCAGCTGCCCGTCACTGAGCCAGCTGCCCGGTATTCGGATCAATGACATTCCAGTATGCATCCACGACATTGCCGTTCTCATCCACTGAGCATCCATCGATCAGGTTGCCGTAACCGTCCACAACCTGCCCGTTCACCACATGGGCGTCATAACGCAGCGTCCCGCTGGAATCAAACACCATGAACGGGGTTCCGGAGGAAACTTCTTCTGCCGGCTGCTCCTCCTGCGCGGCTCCTTCCTCTTCACCTGTTCCGTCCGATGCGACGGTTCCTGAACCCACTCCTGCAAGGGAGCCTGAACTGTCCGCTTCGCTCTCGCCTTCGGGAACCTCCGGTTCCGGATCCTTTGTCTTGAATGTGATGGCTTCATTCTTTCCGGTGAAGCCTTCCATGTTCAGCGTTCCATCCTGTCCTGCGATCTGGGGATAGATCGTCACCAGATTCGCGATCTTCTCTTCCAGGTATTCATCCTGGCCGAGTTTCACGGTAACACTTCCCAGCCGCAGGGTCATATTGCCGCTGGAATCAAAAGACACACTGTCCGGGATCAGATCGCTCTGGATCAGCAGCTGCGTGATGTTCAGCATGGTCCGCAGCGTCGATGTGTTATCCATCGTCAGTCTCTGGTAGATCTGAGGCTCTTCGATCTCTATACCGGTCACCAGAGGAATCCCTTCATATACGGTGTCACTGATCTCCTGCACAACGCCGGTATTGTCGTAATAAACATTGCTGTCCTGATACTGAAGGCGGCCGACCAGCTGATTTTCGGTCACGTCCAGGCGGATTGCCGTGGGCGTCAGCATGGTCGCCTGTACAGATGCCAGATAGGGAGCGTCTTCCGCGGGGCCTTTCGTACGGTATTTCCAGGAAAAATACAGCGTATTGCGCGTCATGAAATCATAGATCAGATCATCTCTGATCTGCTCCGATGAATAGCGTTCATTTCCCTTGATATCGATAGACTGAATGCGGAACAGCCCCAGCAGGACCGCTGCAGCTATTCCCAGTACTGCCGCGAAGATCGCGGCTGCTTTAATACCCCTGCCCATAAAAACTCCCCTGTCAGTCTTTACAGTGAGTGAACCATGTCTCTGAAGACCCTGCCTCTCTCCTCATAATCCTTGAACATTCCCCAGCTCGCACAGGCCGGAGACAGCAGAACCGCATCTCCCTCATCCGCAAGTTCCACACATTTTGCAAAACATTCTTCAAATGTATCGCACAGCCAGACCGGTCCGAAACCGTGTTTCTTCGCACAGTCTGCGATCTTCTCTTTAGTGGCTCCGATCAGCACCAGGGCTTTCACCCTGCCGTGAAAACTCTCCACCCACTCATCATAGGTGGAATCCTTGTCATATCCGCCGCCGATCAGCACCGTGGGACGTCTCATGGCCTCCACTGCCTTGATGGCCGCATCGGGGTTTGTGCCCTTCGAGTCGTTGTAGTAAGCAACCCCGTTCACTTCACCCACATATTCGATCCGGTGCTCGACCCCCGGAAATGCCTTCAGCACCTCCCGGATCTGCTCCATCGGCATGCCGACGGCAACTGCACTCAGTACCGCGGCACTGACATTCTCATAATTGTGTTTTCCGAGGATACGAAGTTCATCGATATGTATCACATCGACAATCGACGATCCATCGTTATATTTCAGGATGTCCCCTTCCAGATACATTCCTTTTTCCAGGACCCTGCTGCCTGAGAACCACCAGACCTGCGGTCCCGTTTCCGGAAGATTCTTCCCGAATTCCCGAAGCACATCATCCTCATGATTCAGGATCAGGATATCTTCGGGATTCTGGTTCTCCGCGATCCTCTCCTTCACCCGGATATATTCTTCCATGGTGTGGTGACGGTTCAGATGATCCGGCGTTATATTCGTGATCACGGATACATGGGGATGAAATGTCTCTATCGTCTCCAGCTGGAAAGAACTGACCTCTGCCACGCAGATGGATTCCTCAGTGGTCTCAGACGCAGCTTTCGTATAGGGATAACCGATATTCCCTACCACATGCGTGTTCTTCTCACCGATGAACCGCTTCATCA
>OMSN01000290.1 GCA_900313765.1 uncultured Eubacteriales bacterium | reverse complement strand
TGTGATTTTGCCTGCAGCACCAGGCATGCGGAGATCTCCCGGCTTCGGATCGTGGCGATCAGCTTCTCCAGATTCGGAATCTGGCCGATGTTCGCGCACTCATCGATCAGGCACCGGACATGCACTGGCAGTCTGCCGTTGTACACGTCATCTGCCTTCTCGCACAACAGATTAAAGAGCTGTGTGTAGATCATGGAGATCAGGAAATTGAAGGTAGCATCCGTATCTGACATGATCAGGAACAATGCCGTCTTCCGATCTCCCAGCTTATCCAGCTCCAGTTCGTCATACATCGTGATATCCCGGACCTCCTGAATATCGAAGGGAGCCAGGCGTGCGCCGCAGCTCACGAGTATGGATTTTAAAGTTTTGCCGGCAGCCATCTTGAACTTGACATATTGGCGTACGGCAAAATGATTCGGGTTCTTTTTCTTCAGCTCCTCAAACATCACATCCACCGGATTCTGATAGTCCTCATCATCCTCACGGACATCCATGCTGTTGAGCATTTCCAGTAGTGTTGCGAAGTTCTGCTCATTCTCCGGAGCTTCATAATGGATATATCCGATCAGCGCCGTATACAGAAGCGTCTCCGCCTTGGTCCAGAACTCATCACCTGCTTTGCCATCGCCCTTGGTGTTGGCAATCAGTGCGGTCACGAGCTTCAGGATATCCTTCTCGGAATGAATGTAGGAAAACGGGTTGTAATGCTGAGACTTCTTGAAATTGATCGTATTGAAGACCTTGATCACATACGGCTCATAGAGGGGTTTCCCCTGTTTGTCTTTAACGGGATTCCCCTTGGCATCCAGCACCGGAGCGCCGCGCTCCAGGGCTTTTCCGCACTCTATAAGGACACTGGCTTTCGGATCGGTTATGACGTAGGAGCTGTGCATCTGAAGCAGGTTCGGTTTCAGCCAGAATCTCGTTTTACCGGAACCGGATCCGCCTACGATCAGCACGTTCTTGTTTCTGGCATAGGCCGGATTCTTCGGCCGGTTGCTCATCATCAGCCATTCCGTTCTCGTCAGGATCACATTTCTCTGAAAGACCGGATCCTCATACGGCTCAATGTCCTTGTGCGTTCCCCAGCGGGCTGATCCGTATTCCATATTGTGACGGTACTTCTTCGCATTCTTCCCTCGCATATACACCGCCAGATAGAAGACCAGAGCACAGATGACTCCGATCATCAGGTCGAACGGATGAAAGCTGGGAAGCGGATTGGCGAAAGCGGTCTGCAGTGTCGTCATCAGTGTGAGAACCTTCCTGGAAGGATCCACACCTTCTGTCAGCCGCCATGCCTCTCCGAAATTTGTTGCCAGCAATCCTGCCACCCCATACGGGATATGCAGGATGATTTTCTTTTTAACCGCGCTGTTCATCACAGGCTGATATCGTCGTGTTCTTTGTTTCTGACCTTGGACGGCAGGGAAGCAACCAGATCCTTCAGCTTGGTCAGCTGCTTGAGGATGCTCGGTTTCTTCTGTGCATTCAGCTGTTTTGCCGTAAGGGATTCTGCGATCTGCTGCAGTGCATCCGCATCTCTCGCCTTAAAGAACACGGTATATTGCGGCGGATTCACTGTTTTGTCTCTGGTAACAGCGAAATCCACACCGTACTTTCTGGCTTCCCGCTCAAACTCCCGGATGCTGGCATCTCCGATAGGCATGCGTGAAACGCCTTGATTTTGGCCGATCAGCTCCTTCACCGACTGTTTTCCATGAATCCCCTGAACCACCTTCTGTCTGGAGACATTGTTTCTGTGGTTCAGATACATCCTGATCCCGGTAACAATCGTCCGGGCTGACAGCCGCGTTGTCGTAATGGCCAGGTTTACTGTCCTGTTTTCAACTTCTTCCTGCACGGCTTAGTCACCACCCTTTCCTGATATTTCTGCATGCGTCTGACCATGTTGTTCTGCCGGTTCATCTCCTGCTTGATGAAAGAGGACTTTGCCACAGTATTTCTATTTTTCTTCTTCATCGTCGGCCTCCATATCTGTCAGATCCAGAACCGGGAATCCAAAGCCGTCCATCCATACTCTCTGCATCCTGCCGAACAGTTCCAGGCAGGTCTCTGCCATCTCTTCAGAACTCATGTCTGCATATTCGTCATCCCGGTTCAGCCGGTAAGCAACACCGTTCCCCATTAGATAGACCCTCTTGCCGATATGAAGCAGCTCCGATGCCGGACAGCTGAGATAAATGTTCTTCGTATCCAGGGAAAAGATGATCTCAGAGTCATCACAGAAGATCTCTTCCAGTTCCGAATCACACTCCAGGATCATCTTGATTCCCATCTGCGGATGGATCGAAAGCATTCGGATCGAGCCGGTATCATT
>OMSN01000205.1 GCA_900313765.1 uncultured Eubacteriales bacterium | reverse complement strand
CCACATCATTGCCTTCTTTTGCGATGCGATACAATTCTGTGATTCCTTCCGGCCGATCCTGCAGATCTCCATCCATGACCACAACATAATTACCGGAGGAATACTTAATTCCCGCAGTGATTGCACGCTCCTGTCCAAAGTTTCGCGTAAACCGGATTCCTTTTACGGGTGCTTCCGGATCCACAATGGCATGATATCCTTTTATGATCCCTGACTTCTCCATCTGCTCTATGCGTCGCTTCACTGTGACTCTGGATAAGCCCACAGTCTCTCCGATCTCAGAATAAGATAAGCGTGCGTTTTCCTTCAGTAGTTCCAGGATCCTGCTATCTGTCTGATCCATTCCGGTGATCTGCATTCAACCTCCTCTCTGGATGTCTGCGAACAGCATTACTTACAGCGTCGACTCTGCAATAAAATAATATCAAATCGCAGCATCCTGTTTCGATATGACGGTGTGCGTTACGTAACTGTGAATGTGCATTTCGTACTTTTCGGCAATGCATTTTGTTCGTTTTGATATAGTGTATATGACACCATGTAATCGGCCATGATTTGACATCTGAACCTGACAATGCGAACCGTCTTGCTGGTTGTCCTATGCTCTCATTTAACACCATTGCCTGTCCCAATTCTGACCATGCAAGCTCGCACGAATGTTCTGTGAACTATGCCCAATTGCCCGGTAAGAGTAATCGAAAAGGAGCATATCCGATTACGGACATGCTCCTCCATAAGTTGAGATTCCCTCTCACCAGGGATCTCTATTCGTCTTTTTGTTTCTTTACTCCCCATCCACGTAGAATTCGGGAAAGAGCGGAGCTGCCATCGCATATGTTCCCATCCGCTCCGCTGTATCCAGCACACCCTGCCGGATCTCTGCCCTGGAGAAGTTATGCTCTTCCAGGTAATCATCGTCATACTCGTTGATATGTTCGTAGAACAGAAGTCCTGCCCTGAGAGATTCATCTGATCCGCTTTCCATAGCTTCCAGGAGAATGTTCTCAGCTTCACAGATCTTCCCCTGATCTGCCAGTACAGCAAGTCGTTGGAATAGATCATCCCCACTGTTTTGCTGCTGATTGGCAAGCATCTCATGCTCCAGAGTTGTTCTCCTGTTCAGCAATGTGCCAATCAAAGCGCGAATCACCTGCTTGATCAGGCGCATGATATAATCCTGTTCGTACTGCATACCAATCCTGTATTATTCCGTTCACACCCGCCCTGCGAACATGTCGTATACGCGTTTCATGTCTTCTTCCAGGTCCATGCCCGGCATGGGGACGAACTCGATCGCCAGGGTGTCGTTGTATCCGTGTCTGCGAAGGGCTTCGAACAGGGCGTCGAAGTCGACGATGCCGGTTCCGTGCGGTGCGTTCAGATAGAAGCGGTGATCTACGCCGGGGTTTGCGAACTGCTCCGGTGTGTCTGTCACTGCCATGTCTTTGACATGGACATGTGCCGTTCTGTCTGCGAAGTATTCGTAGTAGGGGATTACCTCATCCCCGGAGGGCAGCATGTTTGCAGAATCATAGACCAGGTAGAGTCCCGGGACGGCGTTCAGGACTGCTTCGACCTCTTCCCTCGATCCGCAGGGGACCTTGATGTTGGGATCGTCTTCGCACACACAGATGATTCCCTTCTGGGCGGCAAGGTTGACGATCTTGGTGTAATTGCGGACCATGAGGTCGAAGAGTTCTTTTCTGTCCTCCGTCGGCACGCCGGGTACCAGCATGATCTTCCTGCAGTTCAGGTATTCACATGCCTCCACGATGCCGTCGGCGCCTTCGATATCTCCTGCGACGTCCATGCAGATCACGCAGCTGAGCTTCAGAGCGTTTTTATCCAGCATGCGTTTTATTTCTTCTGTTCCGACCAGCTTGACTGTCTGCCAGATCAGATCGATGTTTTTGTATCCGGTCTTCGCTGTAAGGTCGATAAATGATTCTACTTCCTTTGCCTTCTCTTCCCGCGTTCCCTGATGGAAGAACAGTAGGGGAAACTCCAGCATAAAGGTCATCATGCTTAATTCCATTTTTCTTTTCCTCTTTTGATCTTGCTTTACAGGCTTCTCAGGAAGTTGTAGTCGAACTCTGCAGCGCTGATCGCGGTTCCGTCAGAGCCTTCAAAGTGATAGTACTCACGCTCGCTGATAAATGCTTCGCAGCCCTGTGCATTGGCCAGATCTGCCAGTTTCTTCCAGTCGATGATTCCCTGTCCGAGTCCTTTGTTCCAGCTTCTTGTCTCATAGAGCTGTGCCTTGATCTCATCCGTGAAGATCGGTGCTCCGTGCTCGTCTCTCTTGATCTGCTTGACGATCTCCGGCGGGAAGTGTTCGAATTCTGCCGGATCCTTGGCAACGTGATCGCACTCTTTGACATGAAGCAGCGGGAAACGTCCCGGATTCTTCTCGACATAATCACATACGTCTGCGCCTGCAAGCACCGCCCAGCCTACATCGAGCTGGAAGCCTACAAGCTCCGGATCTGTCTCGGAGAGCAGCAGGTCGTAGACCCTTGTCTTTCCTTCTTCTCCTTCTACCCACAGGAATTCATCCGCATGGTTGTGAATGGTCAGTTTCATTCCCAGGTCCTTGATCTGGCGTCCCTTCTCGTTCAGTTCCTGGCAGACCTTGAGGACAGTCTCGCGTTTGTAATCCGGTATCTTGGCGTCGAATGCCAGATATTTGATCCCGCAGGCCTTCGCCATGGCGATCTCGGAATCGGAGCCCCATCCGTGTATCGCGATCACCTTCAGATTCAGTTCCTTGAGAAGTGCCTTGAATTCATCAAGGGATAATCCGCCTGAGTTATCGGATACGATCTCCACTCCGTCGTAACCGATTCTTGAGAATTCCTTCAAAGCCTCGATCAGTCCGTCTCTCTCCACTCTGATCAGTGAATACACCTGTGCATATACTTTTCCTTCCATCGTCGCCTCCCTCCGTGTTGTAAGTTGTGAAACTGTATCGATACGGTTTCGTTCCATGATCCTCAGGATCATACTATCAGACCCGGCGTCTTGTTTCAACATGTCGGTGTGCATATGGTAACTTTATTCATACTGAAAGCATTATTTGCACAGCGGATTGACTCTGTTTGAACAGACATTTCCAATGGATTCCTGTATACTATGCATGCAATTGAGTCAACAGCAGATTATGCATAGATGAGAGTCATGACCAGGGACAATACACTGAATATGACGCAGGGCAGCCCTCTGCGTCTTCTTATCCGTTTTTCCATACCCATGCTGATCGGCAACCTGTTTCAGCAGGCGTATAATCTTGCCGATTCTGTGATCGTCGGACGGTTGCTTGGATCCGCCGCTCTGGCGGCAGTAGGCGCAACAGGATCCGTTACTTTCCTGTTCTTTTCTGTCTGCAACGGAATCGGCAGCGGAGGCGGTATCATCACATCTCAATATTACGGAGCCAGTCAGGAAGAGAAGGTGAAGAGGGCGATCATCAACTCT
>OMSN01000209.1 GCA_900313765.1 uncultured Eubacteriales bacterium | reverse complement strand
GAAGAGGAAGAGCAGGAAGGTGAAGATCTTCTGTGCAGCGGCAGCGGCACCAAGAAGGTGAAGACGAGAAAACTCATCCTGGACCCGGTGGAGATTGAATTCGGAGATCTGAGCTTCAAGGTGCAGACCACCGTATCCTTCAGGGAAGGGGATGCTTCCATCGCCATGACCCGCAGAGTCTATGACCTCAGCGATCCTTCGGCGAAGGTAGGTCTTCGGGAATACATGACAGCCTGCTACGGGACAACCGAGTATACCCAGGATATGACCGGTGTCACGCTGGGAATCGACGGACAGGCCGATGCGGACGGGAGAAAAGACCAGCGCTTCCTGGAATACCTGTATAAGGACAGATCCGATTCCATGAAAGGTGCACAGTCTGTGTGGGCTTCGATCCCGCAGATCCAGACCAGAGTATCCATGGACTGCAGCCGTGAAGACGCAGAAGGTTACATGGAAGAAGGATATGCATTTTCTCCGATGTTTACACTGGGATACCGCACAGAACTTGGCGAAGGAGAGGAGGTAACGACATGGCTCAGGCTGGCAAAGGAAAACTGAATTACAGGTGTCCGTCCTGTTTCATGAGGGACCTTGACATCGATATGTTCTATGATGCGAAGAAGGGTGAGTACTACTGTATCCGCTGTCAGTATCACGGCACGGAAGAGGACGTGCTTGCCAAAAATGAGATGGCCCGGTTCAGGTACGGTGCAATGATGAAGCGGTTTACTGCGTTTGACTGAACGGCAGAACCATATCTGCTGCTTACAAGGACAAGGATGAGAAAAAATGGATAAGTTTGATATCAGAATCATTGATGACCCTGCGGTTTTCAAAGTTCATACACTCCCGGCACATTCCGATACGGTTCTGTACGGAAGTGCAGCTGAGATGGAAGAGCACAGATGCGACCTGGTCCGGAAGGCGGGAAACAGCAGTCTGGAGAAATGCCTGAACGGAATGTGGAAGTTTCATTATGCCGTGAATCCGGCCAGCGCCCTGGAAGGCTTCGAGAAGCCGGAGTATGACGTGAGCTGCTGGACTGAGATACGTGTTCCGTCCAATATACAGATGGAAGGATATGATCAGCCGGCCTATGTCAATTCCCAGTACCCCTGGGACGGACGGGAGAATCTCGCGCAGGGAGAAGCTCCGAAGAGGTTTAATCCAACTGCCCAGTATGTCACTTTTTTTACGGTCCCGTCCGAGTGGAAGGGCATGGATGTGCGCATTTCCTTTAAAGGCGTGGAAGCGGGATTCGCACTGTGGGTGAACGGAGCATACGTGGGGTACAGTGAGGACTCCTTCACCCCCACGGACTTTGACCTGACTCCCTATCTCAGGGAGGGAGAGAACCGTCTTGCTGTGCTGGACTTCAAATTCGTGAATGGTTCCTGGCTGGAGGATCAGGATATGTATCGCCTGTCGGGGATCTTCCGTGATGTGGTCCTGTACGCCGTTCCGGCTGTCCATATTGAGGATCTGAAGATCGTCGCAGACCTGGATGAGGGAATGACAGACGGTGTGCTGCGCGCGGATGCTTCCCTGTCCGGTGCTGTCACAGGAGCCGTCCTGTCCTGGAAACTGATTGAGAGAGGGATCGCCAGACCATCCGGAATGGAGAATCCCCAGTTTGATGCAGATGTCCCTGCTGCCCAGGGAGAGGTGAGCGCGCAGGACGGCGCGATCCGGGCAGACATCGCGGGTGTGAAAGCCTGGAGTGCGGAGGAACCGTATCTGTATGAACTTCAGGTGGTGCTGAAGGATGAAAACGGTCATGTGGCAGAGGCGGCCAGCGAGTTTGTTGGCTTCCGTCACTTTGAACTGAAAGACGGTCTGATGCAGCTGAACGGAAAGCGTATCGTATTCAACGGGACAGACCGCCATGAATTCTCCTGCAGGACAGGAAGATCTCCGCGAAGTGAAGATGTGATCACAGATGTGGTCATCATGAAGAAGAATAATATCAACGCGATCCGTACCAGCCATTATTCCAATGATTCCATGATCTACAGACTCTGCGACATCTATGGACTGTATATGATCGCGGAGAACAATCTGGAGACCCACGGAAGCTGGTGCTTCCCGGACAGGAAAGAGGAAGACTGGCTGCCCAATGACCGGGAAGAATATCTGGAGATGATGCTGGACCGTGTCCGCTCCTGTTACCACAGAGACAAGAATCATCCTGCGATCCTGATCTGGTCCTGCGGAAATGAAAGCCGCGGGGGGATGGTCATTTACCGGATGTCAGAAGAATTCCGCGCTCTTGATAATACCAGGCTGGTTCATTATGAAGGTGTATTCCATGACCGGCGCTATAACGATACCACCGATATGGAATCCCAGATGTACACCTCGGCAGCGGATGTGGAGAGATTCCTGGAGGAGCATCCGGAGAAACCGTTTATCCTGTGCGAATACACGCACTCCATGGGGAACTCCAACGGAGGCATGCACCGCTATATCGAACTGTCTGAGAGGAATCCCCGCTACCAGGGCGGATTCATCTGGGACTTTGTGGATCAGGCGGTACTGCGGAAGAACCGCTATGGCGAGGAATATCTTGCATACGGCGGTGACTGCGGGGAGCGGCCGACAGACTATGATTTCTCCGGCAACGGGATCATCGATGCGATGAGAAGACCCTACGGGAAGATCCAGGAGATCCGGTACAATTACCGCACCATCAAGGCAGAAGTGACCGGAGAATGCGTAAAGGTGACGAACAAGAATCTGTTTGTTAACACCGCCGCCCGTGACTGCGAAGTCCTGGTTCACGAGAATGGACACCTGATCGCGCGCGCACCGCTCCAGACAGCTGTGGAGCCGCTCGGAACAGAGACATACCCGCTTCCCGGAAGGATCCTGGAGGCGCTGGAAGGCGCTTCTGGGGAGAAGACCGTGACAGTATCCTTCCGGTTGAAGGAAGACACCCTCTGGGCGAAGAGAGGATATGAGACTGCTTTCGGGCAGTGTGTGATCCCGGCATCGGAATGCAGTAAGGAAGCCTGTGCGGGAACCGGGGAACTGGAAGTGATGGAAGGATCCGTCAATCTCGGTGTGCGGGGCAGACATTTTGACGTACTGTTTTCCTCTATGAAAGGGGGCCTGGTCTCCTACCGTTATGCCGGCAGGGAACTGATCGAAGAGATTCCGCGTCCCAACTTCTGGAGAGCTCCGATCAGCAATGACAACGGCAACCATATGGCGGCGCGTCTGGGAATCTGGAAACTTGCCAGTGAATACCAGGAAGTACTCGATCCGAAGAGCGGGATGTTTGACATCGGTGTAGATCCGGAGAACCGCTATCCGAAGATCCGTAAGACAGAAGAGTATGTCGAGATCACCTGGAAGAAATATCTT
>OMSN01000211.1 GCA_900313765.1 uncultured Eubacteriales bacterium | reverse complement strand
GTCAACCTTCGTGCAGTCCTTGCCGGAGAAAGCTCCGCCGCCGTGTCTTGCAGCTCCGCCGTAGGTATCGACGATGATCTTGCGGCCGGTCAGGCCTGCATCTCCGTGCGGTCCACCGATGACGAAACGGCCGGTCGGATTGATGAAGTACTTGGTGTTCTCATCAACCATATCCTTCGGAAGGACCGGATCAAAGACATACTTTCTGATGTCTTCGTGGATCTGTTCCTGGCTGACCTCAGCATCATGCTGTGTGGACAGTACGACAGCTTCCAGGCGTACCGGCTTTCCATCCTGATATTCCACAGAGACCTGGCTCTTTCCATCCGGTCTGAGATACTTCAGAGTTCCATCCTTGCGAACCTTCGTCAGCTGCAGGCACAGCTTGTGGGCAAGGTCGATCGCGAAAGGCATATAGTCATCCGTCTCATTGGTGGCGTATCCGAACATCATTCCCTGGTCGCCGGCTCCGATGGCTTCGATCTGGCTGTCGGTCATCTGGTTTTCCTTTGCTTCCAGCGCCTTGTCAACGCCCATGGCAATATCCGGGGACTGCTTGTCCAGAGCGACAAAAACCGCGCAGGAATCTGCATCAAATCCCATATCGCCGCCGACATAACCGATCTCACGGATGGTGTCACGCACGATCTTCTGATAATCAACATTTGCTGTCGTAGTGATCTCACCGCAGACAACAACAAAACCAGTGCAGGCAGTTGTCTCACAGGCAACACGGCTCATGGGATCCTGCGCAACGACTGCGTCCAGAATCGCATCTGAGATCGCGTCGCAGACTTTATCCGGATGTCCCTCTGTGACGGACTCGGATGTAAACAGTAACTTATCCATACGTACTCTCTTTCCGGCTGAATGCACTACAGCCATTTTGCATCTGCTTTTCTTTTATCTAAGAAAAAAGCCCGCACAAGGCGGACTCAACGATATTGTATGAATCCCCTTATTGTTCGAGATGACTCGCTCAGGTTGGCACCTTCCGATCATACGGATCGGGGTTGCCGCGGTTTCACAGGTCCTTTGTACCTCCACCGCCTCTGAATAAGAGAAAAGCAAATTATTCATTTGACTCCCCATACTATACGTTAGACAAATAAAACCGTCAAGAGCCTTTTTTACTCCTGACGGTAACAAATCATTCCGCATGTCAGATGCAAATATACATTTGCCTCCTAGTGTCGCTTAACTCAGCCTCTGGAATCCGTACCGGCTGCAGCCATATCAGGGATTCTTCTCAATATAGCGCAGATAGTTTTCGACCATCAGGGCGATCTTGAACGTGACCGCATCATCAAAGGATCGAATATCCAGCCCGGTGGCACGTGAGAGTTTCTCCAGACGGTATACCAGGGTGTTGCGGTGCACAAACAACTGCCTTGCGGTCTCCGAAACATTCAGGCTGTTCCCGAAGAACATGTTGATCGTGGAGAGGGTCTCCTCATCGAAATCCTCCGGCTGCTGCTTCGTGAACACCTCTTTGATGAACATTTCGCACAGGTTCTTCGGCAGCTGGTAGATCAGGCGGCCGATTCCCAGCGTGTTGTACATATGTACCCGCTGGCCGGAATAGAAGATCTTACCGACATTCAATGCCATCCTCGCTTCCTTGAAGGAGCGGGACACCTGCGAGATCTCATTGACGATCGTGCCGCAGGACACTCTGACATCGATCATGGCCTCCGTATTAAGTGTGTCGCGGATCGTGACAGCCGTATCTTCCAGATCACTGTACAGCGCCTTCTCATCCAGCGCCTGTATCAGAATGATGCTCTTCTCATCCACTTCAGTGACCAGATTACCTTCTTCACTTCCGAACAGACTGCGGATGACCTCCATCGCAGAATTGTCTCTCTCATGCTTCGTTTCTATAATAAATACGACACGCCTGCGCTGCGGTTCGATATGGAGTTTCTTTGCGCGGTTATAGATATCCACCAGGAGCAGATTATCCAGAAGAAGATTCTGGACGAAATTGTTCCGGTCGAACCGCTCCCGGTAAGCAACGATCAGATCCTGAAGCTGGCTCACCGCGATCCTTCCGATCATATGTACATCTTCACCGGCACCTCTTGCGATCAGGATATACTCCGGTTCATCCTCCCCCATTACTTTAAAGAAATGATTCCCCTGAAGTTCCTGGCTGTCGGCTGGTGACTGCGCAAACTGGACCACCGTCTCCGGACGGATCAGTTCCTTCGTCTGCGTGGCGGCAACAACATTGCCGTCCATACCACGTACCGAAAAATCAATCTTCGTGATCGCCTTGAGTTTATCGATCGAACTTTTGATCGTCTGATTTGATATCATAACTGTCCTCGCTTCTGTATACCGGCATATTATTATGATGGATACTCCAACATTATTTTATGATAAGACGGGCATGAAAACAAGAGAGCCGCCCCTCAAAGGGACGGCTCTCGAAGGATTCATAAATGATCAGTTGGTGATGGTCTGCTCGGTCTCCTTATCGAAGACATGGACCTTGTCAACATCGATCGCGAACTTGACTTCGGATCCGGTTCTTGCATCGGTCTTCGGATTGACACGTGCAGTCATGTTAGCGCCGTTGATGGTGAAGTACAGGAATACTTCTGCACCAAGAAGTTCGTAAACTTCGATCTTGGCATCCAGTACGGAATTGCTCTTTGCAACGACTTCCGGATCATCGTTCAGATGCTCAGGACGAACACCCATAACAACGGTCTTGCCTACATAGCCGCCGTCAACAAGCTTCTTTGACTTCTCTGCCGGAAGGGAAACCTTGCCAGCCTGACCAAGATCCAGTCCTCCATCTGGAGTGACCTTTGCATCCAGGAAGTTCATCTGCGGAGATCCGATGAATCCAGCGGTGAACAGGTTCGCCGGCTTGTTGTACAGATTCTGCGGAGTGTCGACCTGCATGACAACGCCGTCCTTCATAACGACGATTCTGGTACCAAGGGTCATAGCCTCGGTCTGGTCATGTGTAACATAGATGATGGTAGCGCCAAGTCTCTGATGCAGCTTGGAGATCTCGGTTCTCATCTGAACACGGAGCTTAGCATCCAGGTTGGACAGCGGCTCGTCCATCAGGAAGACCTTCGGATTACGAACGATTGCACGACCCATGGCAACACGCTGTCTCTGGCCGCCGGACAGAGCCTTCGGCTTTCTGTCAAGGAGCTTCTCCAGGTCGAGGATCTTAGCTGCCTCGCGGACCATCTTGTCGATCTGATCCTTCGGGGTCTTTCTCAGCTTCAGAGAGAATGCCATGTTATCATAAACGGTCATATGCGGATACAGAGCGTAGCTCTGGAAGACCATTGC
>OMSN01000223.1 GCA_900313765.1 uncultured Eubacteriales bacterium | reverse complement strand
GTTCCTCTTGTGTTGTCGGATGCGATCTTACGGAGCACAGCTTCGGTCACGCCTCCGGTAACACCGAAGATCACGCCTGCGCCGGACATGGTTCCGAAAGGCATATCCACAGATTCAGGCTCCAGCTCGTTGAATACGATGCCGGACTCGCGGATCATGCGGATCACTTCCTGCGTGGTGATGACGTCGTCGGTTCCCGGGCCGTCTTCGGTCAGGAATTCCGGTCTCTTGGCCTCGAACTTCTTCGCGGTACAGGGCATCAGGGCCACATGATAATGACGCTTCTTGCCTTCCGGAAGTTTGTCTTTGAAATACTCTTTCAAGGTTGCCGCATACATGCCCATCGGCGAACGGCAGGTGGATACGTGCGAAAGCAGATCCGGATGCTTCTTCTCCACGAACTGCACCCATGCCGGACAGCAGGAGGTGAACAGCGGAAGGGTTCCTCCGGTCTGGATCCTCTCTACGAATTCATTTGCCTCTTCGATAACCGTGAGGTCTGCGCCGGTGGATGTGTCGTAGACCTGGTCGAAGCCCATACGATGCAGGGCTGCCACGATCAGGCTCATAGCGTTGTCTCCGGTGTTCAGTCCCAGCTCCTGGCCGATTCCGACACGAACTGCCGGCGCGACTTCGCAGGTGACAAAGACTTCCGGATCATCCAGCATGTTCCAGACCTTGGAGGTGTCATCGCGCACGATCAGGGCACCGGTCGGGCACGCAGCTGCACACTGTCCGCATCCTACGCACAGAGAATCAGCAAGAGGTTCGTCAAACGCAGTGCTGACCATGGCATTGGAGCCGCGGTGGATGAAGTCAATCGCGCCGACATGCTGGATCTCATTACACTCACGTACGCAGTCACCGCACAGGATGCACTTGCCCGGATCACGGATGATGCACGGAGAACTCTTGTCTACAGGGAGTTCTCCTCTGGTATTCTCAAAACGTACTTTCTTGATGCCGAACTGAACGGCAAGTTCCTGCAGTTTACATTTGCCGCTGTTGCCGCAGGTCGTGCAGTCTCTGCAATGGTCTGCAAGAAGCAGTTCCAGGATATTCTTGCGGTACCGGCGGATACGGCCGGTGTTGGTGAAGATCTTCATTCCTTCTCTGGGAAGGGTGGAGCAGGCTGCCATCAGGCGGCCTCTGTCATCTTCCACCATGCACATGCGGCATGCGCCGTAGATCGACAGATCGGAGTGATAGCAGAATACCGGGAGGATCACGCCGGCCTTGCTGATCAGTTCAAGAAGATTCCGCTCGCCTTCGATCAGGACGGGCATCCCATCTATTTCCATCATATTCTTCAGCTGCATCCTTACGCCTCCTCTCTGACTGCATTGAACTTGCAGTTTGTCAAACACGCACCGCACTTGATACATTTACTCTGATCGATCTCATGCGGGTTCCTCGGCGTACCGGTAATAGCGCCTACCGGGCAGTTTCTCGCGCACTTCGTGCATCCCTTGCACAGCTCGGGATCGATCACGAAGCGTTTCAGCTTCGAGCATGCGCCTGCAGGACATCTCTTGTCGTAGATGTGTGCCTCGTACTCGTCGCGGAAGTTCTGGATCGTGGACACCACCGGTGAAGGTGCTGTCTTGCCCAGTCCGCACAGTGCCGTGTTGGAGATGGTGTCTGCCAGTTCCAGCAGCAGTTCGATGTCTCCGTCCTCACCGCGTCCGTCGACGATGCGCTCCAGGATCTCCAGCATGCGCTTCGTGCCTTCGCGGCAGGGAACGCATTTTCCGCAGGATTCATTCTGTGTGAAGTTCATGAAGAAGCGTGCGACCTCGACCATACAGGTCTTGTCGTCCATAACGACCAGTCCGCCGGATCCGATCATGGCTCCGACCTTCTTCAGAGAGTCAAAGTCAAGCGGGATATCCAGTTCCTTCTCGGTCAGGCAGCCGCCGGAGGGTCCGCCGATCTGCACGGCCTTGAAGTTGGTTCCGCCGCGCATGCCGCCGCCGATATCGAAGATAACTTCCCTGAGGGTGGTTCCCATGGGAACTTCGATCAGACCTGTGTTCTGGATGGTTCCGGTCAGGGCGAATGCCTTGGTTCCCGGGCTGTTCTCCGGTCCGATGGAACGGTACCATTCTGCGCCGTTGGTGATGATCATCGGAACGTTGGCATAGGTCTCGACGTTGTTCAGGTTCGTAGGCTTGTCAAACAGTCCGTGTTCTACCGTGCGCGGCGGTTTGACTCTGGGCATGCCTCTCTTTCCTTCGATAGAGGCTGTCAGCGCGGAACCTTCGCCGCAGACAAATGCGCCTGCTCCGCGGTTGATGTGCATGTGGAAGCTCTTGCCGGTTCCGAGGATATCGTCTCCGAGGATCCCTGCTTCCTCTGCCTGCGCAATGGCCATCCTCAGACGGTCAACTGCCAGCGGATACTCTGCTCTGACGTAGATATATCCTTCGGAGGAGCCGATGGCAAGACCTGCAATGATCATGCCTTCCAGCAGTCTGTGCGGGTCGCCTTCCATGATGGAGCGGTCCATGAATGCGCCGGGATCACCTTCGTCGCCGTTGCAGACGATGTATCTGGGAGTTTCCTTCTGGCGTGCGCAGGAAGCCCATTTTCTGCCAGCCGGGAATCCTCCGCCGCCTCTTCCACGCAGGTTGGATTCTTCGACCTCGGTGAGAATCTCCTGTGGAGTCATTTCAAAGAGAGCCTTCTCCAGGGCTGCGTAGCCGCCGATCGCGATATAGTCTTCGATGGAAGTCGCGTTGATATGGCCGCAGTGCTCCAGGACCATACGGGTCTGCTTCTCGTAGAAAGGGATCTCCTCCTGCTTGCGGTAGACTTCGCCGTTCTGCTTGTAGGCAAGGCGCTCGATGTTCTCGCCGCCGATGATAGTCTTCTCTACGATCTCTTCGCAGTCGTCGACCTTAACTTTGGTATACAGCCATCCCTGAGGCTCGATACGGACCAGGGGGCCCATTTCACAAAATCCGTGACATCCGCTCTTCTTCATGCCGACGACATCGTCATGAATGTTGTCATGTCCCAGTTCAACTTCTACAGGGATATTCTTCTCATCCAGCAGTTCTTTCAGCCGGTCGAAGATCTCCAGAGAGCCGCCGGCAACGCAGCCGGTTCC
>OMSN01000212.1 GCA_900313765.1 uncultured Eubacteriales bacterium | reverse complement strand
CCGGCGGACATGTGGCTTCCCTGTGCCAGATCCCGCAGGATCATGGCCGCCTCGTCTTCATGCAGGATCCCGTCTGTCTTCTCCCAGACATAGAGATTCTCCTTGCCGATGCTCAGAAGCACCGGAATGTCTTCTTCGGTAATGACATGGCCTTTTTTGAAGGCTGGTCCCTTGTACTTCCCGGGGATGATCTGGGTCATGTCATGGCACAGCACATGGCCAACAGCCTCTGTTGTCCTGATCAGTTTCATTTTCTTCCACCCTTCTGCATATCCGTTCTGTCAGTCTGTCGCAGTCCCTCTCAGAATTCCCAGTCCGTGATCCAGCGCTCCGAGAATGAATCCCAGGCTCTCCTTCACTGCTTTCGGTGAACCGGGAAGATTCACGATCAGGGTCCTTCCCCGGATCACGCTGGCTCCGCGGCTGAGCATGGCCTTATCGGTGATCTGGAGAGACTTCACACGGATCGCTTCCGCGATCCCGGGAGCATTGCGCTCCGCCACTGCCAGGGTTGCCTCGGGTGTGCGGTCGCGAAGGGAGAAGCCGGTCCCGCCGCTGGTGACTACCAGACTGACCTGCCTCTGGTCCGCCAGACGCCTGAGCTGAGTGCTGATCTGTTCTTCTTCGTCCGGAACAATTACTGTCCTGCGGCGCTTCGGTCACTGACGGTGATCACCGCTGCCGTAAACGGCCGCTCGGGATCGGGCGGATATACGCACATCACGTCGCCCGGACGAACTGTTCCACCCTGGATGACCCTGGCAAATACGCCTTCTACCGGCATGATGCATACGCCCATCCTCTGCCTGATGGCGCAGCCGGTATGGCACGCCTTCCCGATCTGGGTCATCTCCAGGATCACTTCCGCAGGGCTGCTGTGGATCTTCAGGATCGTTCCCACGGGAAGGGACCTGAAGTCGATTCCTTCCACCACCAGGTTCTCTCCGAAGTCACCCTCTTTGACTCCGGCTCCGCCTGCGTTGAACTCCTCCACTTTGTTCCAGGACAGCAGGCTGACCTGCCGGTGCCAGGATCCTGCGTGGGCGTCTCCTTCGATCCCGTGCCCCGGAATGAATACGGCGCTCTCCACCGGAGTCTTGCCGATCCCTTTTTTCTCACTCATACAGACTGCGTGGATGATCCCGCAGATCCGGCTGTTGTCTTCCTTTGCTCCCACCTGTATGTCTCCTTACGCTTGTGCGATATGCTTATTATTCTTATCTTCCGCTGTCCGGTCATCCTCCGATGGATGCCATCAGATGATTCTCCGTGATGCTCTGCGGTTCATCGAAGCAGTGCGCTTCCGGCTTCTTCAGGATCGCTTCGCGCATTGCCTCCTGAAGGATTCTGTCCTTCTCTTCTTCGGACAGAGCAGCATCCCGGAGGATCCTTCGAAGATCGGTTCCGTCCTCATAGCACAGACAGGTCTTCAGATACCCCATGGAGGTCAGCCGGACCCTGTTGCAGGTTCCGCAGAACTTTCCGTGGATCGCGCTGATAAAACCGACTGCGCCTCTGTATCCCGGTATCCGGTAATATACCGCAGGCCCGTATCCGCGGGCAGTCTCTTCCGGGACCATGTCCGGATGTTTCTCCCGGATCGCCTGCAGGATCCTGCGGTTGTCCACCGGTTTGAACTGTTTTCCGTATCCGATGGGCATGATCTCAATGAACCTCACGTCCACCGGGAGATCCCTGGCAAATTCAAGAAGCGGTTCATTTTCCAGACTCATGGCGACCGCGTTGATCTTCGTACGGATCCCGCTGTCTGCGCAGGAGCGTATCGCATCTGTCACAATGGCAACGTCTCCGCCGCCTGTGAGATCCCGGTACAGATCCGGATCCGTGGTATCCAGGCTGATGTTGATCCCGTCGATCCCGCTCTCCTTCAGGTCTGCGAGGCGCTCCTGCAGCAGGATGCCGTTGGTCGTGAGTGTCACGGTCTCGATCCCGGGGATCTGTTTCAGGCCGCGGATCACATTCCGGCAGCAGCGCCGCACCAGGGGTTCTCCGCCCGTCACCTTGACATGCCGTATCCCCAGAGCGGCAGCCGCCTGGGCAATGCGCAGGATCTCTGATTCGCGCAGGATCTCTTCGCGCGGCAGCAGCTGCACTCCGTCCGGCATGCAGTACACACACCGCAGATTGCACCGGTCCGTGAGGGATATCCTTATGTAATTGATCTCTCTTCCGTATCCGTCTTTCATAATGCCATCATTATATACCGAGCAAGAATCACTTGTACAGCCTGTCAGCCTGTGCTATAATTCACTCCAATTGCTGCTTTGCTGCATTGCTGCATTAATGAGGTGCAGTGCGAAACAGTTGCAATCCACAAGTAAGGAGTAAGAGTATGGAATTATCGGGTGTATCTTTTTTCGGCATTATCGTTGCCATGGTCGCGTACCTGCTGGGTATGCTGACGATCGGTTTCCTGTCTTCCAGGAAAAATGAAACCGTCGGGGACTTCTATCTGGGCGGCCGCCAGCTCGGGCCTTTCGTCACAGCCATGAGCGCAGAGGCGTCTGACATGAGCAGCTGGCTGCTGATGGGGCTTCCCGGACTTGCCTATCTGTCCGGTGTCGCTGAGCCGGTCTGGACAGCCCTCGGTCTTGCAGTCGGAACCTACATCAACTGGCTGATCGTCGCCAAGAGACTTCGCCGCTATTCACTGGCCGCCGGGAACGCTATCACGATCCCGCAGTTCTTCTCAAACCGCTTCGGTGACAAGAAGAAAATCCTGACACTGATCGCAGCTCTCGTGATCGTCATCTTCTTCATCCCGTATACCGCATCCGGATTCGCGGCGATCGGCAAGCTGTTCGCCACCCTGTTCAAGGTAGACTATCATCTTGCGATGATCGTCGGCGCGATCGTTGTCATCAGTTACACCATGACGGGCGGTTTCCTGGCTGCAAGTATGACGGACCTGGTCCAGAGTATCATCATGTCGATCGCACTGACCATCGTGCTGTTCTTCGGCATCAACCAGGCGGGCGGCATAGGCGCGGTCATGGAGAATGCAAAGAGCCTTGCAGGTCATCTGTCTCTGACAATGAGCCATGTTCCGGATCCGAATAACCTGTTCGCCGCAGGAAACACCACCCCCTACGGATTCCTCACCGTCGTCTCCACGCTTGCATGGGGACTTGGTTATTTCGGAATGCCTCATATCCTTCTTCGCTTCATGGCGATCGAGGATGAGAACAAGCTTACGCTCTCCCGCCGCATCGCCAGCATCTGGGTTGTGATCGCGATGGGTGTTGCCATCCTGATCGGTGTCATCGGCCTCGGCATGACCGCTGCAGGCGTGATTCCGGAACTGACCACTTCCGGTTCTTCGGAGACGATCATTGTATCCATCGCACACCGCCTGAGCAGCTTCGGCTTCCTGCCGGCACTGCTTGCAGGTCTGATCCTGTCCGGTATCATGGCTTCCACCATGTCCACTGCGGACTCTCAGCTGCTGGCAGCATCCAGTTCGGTATCCCAGGATATCCTTGCCGGCTTCTTCGGTATGAAGCTCACCAACAAGCAGCTTCTGCGGGTCGCCCGTGCAAGCCTTCTGGTCATCGCCGTGATCGGTGTATTCCTGGCCTGGAATCCGGACAGCTCCGTATTCCGGATCGTCTCCTTCGCATGGGCAGGCTTCGGTGCCGCATTCGGCCCGCTGGTACTGTTCTCCCTGTTCTGGAGACGCACCAACAGTCAGGGTGCCCTTGCCGGCATGGTTGTCGGCGGTGCCATGATCTTCATCTGGAAGTTCCTGGTACGCCCGATGGGCGGTATTCTGGATATCTATGAACTCCTTCTGGTCCTGAACAGATGCCCCGGGCATGCAGCTGCATGTCCGGGGCTTTTCATTTCATGACCATACGAACCATATAAAGAGATATCCGGTCAGCACTGCGATGAGGGTGAAGGGAATCCCAATCTTTGCGAAGTCTGCAAATGTGATCTCGTAGCCTTCTTTCTTCAGAAGCCCTGTCGCCGTAATGTTTGCCGAGGCTCCGATCGGGGTGAGGTTTCCTCCGAGCGTTGCGCCTGTCAGAAGACCAAAGTACAGAAGGTACGGTTCCACGCCCAGAGCTGCGGTGATCCCGCGGATCACGGGAAGCATGGTGGCAACATATGGAATGTTGTCGATAAATGCGGACGCCGCGACCGATCCCCACACGATGATCGTGTACAGGAGGAACATGTTCCTGCCTCCGACCGACGCGATAGCGCCTGCCACGTCATGGATCACACCGGCTTCCGTAATGCCCTGGATCACCAGGAACAGTCCCAGCAGCAGGATCAGGGTCTCATAGTCCACCGACTTTAATGCGTGCATGGTGCTTCCGCTTCCGCGGCTCTTCCATGCCTCATAGACTGCCGTCACAGCTGCGATGGCACAGCAGATCATCCCGTTGGTGGTCTCCGGTTTTCCCGGAATGAAAGACGCTCCGATCAGAAGGAGCACCACAAGGATCAGCATGATCGTGGGAAACTTATCCTCCACCCGGGTTCTGGATTCCGCCTTGACGGTCTGCCGGAAGCCGCGGAACAGGATCATCATGACAGGCACCGTAGCAAGCGCCCCCAGCTCCACTGCAAAGAAGATACCCGGTTTTCCTTCCATCCAGAAGAATGCCAGAAAGTCCATCTTCGCATATGCGCCGAGCATGATCGATGTCGTGTCTCCGACCAGCGTCGCCGCACCCTGCAGGTTCGAGGAAACTGCGATAGACAGGATCATCGGTATGGGCGAGATCTTCAGCTTTCTGCAGACAGCGATCCCCACCGGCGCCACCATCAGAACCGTGGCTACATTATCGACAAATGCCGATATGAATCCGGAAAACAGGGACATGAAGATGATGACCCACATCACGTTTTTCGCCTTATCCAGCAGCCAGTCGGCGATCAGATTCGGCATCCTGGACTGTATAAAGAAATCGACCAGGACCATGGTACCGCCGATCATCAGCAGGACGTTCCAGTTGATCGCGGACAGGATCGATCCTAGCGGCAGGATCCCGCTCACAATGAAGATCAGTGCCGTCGCAAGTACGATCCAGATACGCCGGTTCATAAAAACCGTCATCAGGATGTACATGGTCAGAAACAGTATGATTGCCAGTATTTTCAATGTATGCTCCTCCGGTTGTTCCTGTCAGTGTCTTCAGCCCTGTTTTCTGGCCAGTATGTCTGTCAGCTGCGTGATCAGCTCGTCATCTATGATCCCGTCTGCAGGTTCGTACCCATACATGACCTGGAATCTCTCTATGCAGCTTGCTGTCTGGCGGCCGGCAATGCCGTCCGGCGTCCCGCACAGGAAACCGATGTTGTTCAGCAGTTCCTGGACCTTCCTGACATCCGCAGGGTCCGCGGATGCGTTTCTGGTCTCTTCCCCGCTGAGGGCATCCATCTGGCGGACCGCATTCTTCAGGTTCTGGTATTCTTCCGCAAGGTCCAGGCCATAGTATTCGCACAGCTCCACCAGCGCGTAAGCCCGGTTGTAATACCCGGCTGTATAGAGTTTGTTGGCCTCATCACCGTTCCCGGTGCTGTTCCAGACCTCCTTCGCGCGGAACTGTTTGCCCAGTCCTCCGCAGTATTCGGAGCACAGGTAGAACACGTTCAGATCATCAAACTGTGCCTGGGAATAGGAATCGTAGAAGCTCCGCTCTGCTTCGGCGCACTGAAAACGGAATGCCCAGCCGTCGATGCTTCGGACCGCATAGGACTGGGCTTCCCCGGCAGCATCTGACGCATCGTCATATGTCGATGTGTCCTGTGTGCCGTCTGCGCTGGCCGATACGGAAGCGCTCTGCGAAGTATCCGTTCCGGTTTCCCCACCGGAAGATCCGCCGCTCAGTCCCAGCTGTCCTTCCAGTTCTCTGATCCGCGCCTTCAGGCTCTCATTTTCCGATTCCAGTGCCTTGTAGGCATTCTCCTGCTGCGCGTCCGTCAGGTCATCCCAGTCCATCGTGACAGCGCCTGCAGGCATGACAATTGCGGCAGTCGCCACTGTGGCTGCCGCAATGATCCCCCATGTATACCGGTTATACTTCCTCATGCTGCTTCCCCTTATTATCAGATGCTCCCCGCACCTTTACACTTTCACACCATAGTCGAATGATCCCGATCTCTCGAATTCGTCCCTTACACGGATTGCCAGTGCAGGATCATTGGTGATGATCGCATGGACGCCTGCCATACACATATTCCGCATCATCTGTTCATCGTTGACGGTCCAGACATTGATGTCCAGGCCGTAGCGCCTGCAGTCTTCCAGGAACCCCGGATAGCGCAGGTTGATGTGCTTGGGATGCAGTGCATCGACTCCCAGCTGCGATGCGTACTTCGGCACATCTATGAAACCGTCCTCATACAGCAGGCCGACCTTTGCCTCCGGATCGATCTGCTGCACATTGCGGATCGAATAATGATTGAAGGAGGAGTAGATCACCCTGTCACTCATTCCCGTCTCATGGACCAGATCGATCGTCTTGCGTTCGATCCCCTCATAGGAGAAGACTCCGGTCTTCAGCTCTATGTTCAGGGTCATCTGGGGCTTGTCGCTCAGATACTCCAGCACCTCCCGGAGGGTCGGGATATCTGCATGGAAATGCTGCGGACGGGTCTTGTTGTAGTTGTACTGCCTCAGCTGTTTCAGCGTATAGTTCCGGACATAGCCCTTCCCGTCCGAGGTCCGGTTGATCTTCTCGTCGTGGATGACGACAACCTCTCCGTCCCTGGACAGCTGTACATCCAGTTCTATGCCGTCTGCATGGTACTGGTGGGCAAGGATATATGCCTCCATGGTATTCTCGGGCGCATAGGCGGATGCCCCGCGATGCGCCCATACCTGTATCTTATGTTCACTCATTCAGATGCCTCTCACCGCGCTGTCATGCCCTTCACTCAGTCAAGAAGCGCGATGCCGTTGCTTGCGCCGATCCGGTCTGCGCCGGCCTCGATCAGTTCCTTCGCCTGAGCCGGAGTATGGATGCCGCCGGATGCCTTGACCTGCAGGCGGTCTCCGACAGTCTTCTTCATCAGTGCCACGTCTGCGGCGTTGGCACCGCCGGTGGAGAATCCGGTAGATGTCTTGACAAATGCAGCTCCTGCCTTCTCGGACAGCTCGCAGGCCCTGACCTTCTCCTCATCGGTGAGCAGGCAGGTCTCGATGATGACCTTCACGATTGCCGGAGCGGAAGCTTCCACGACTGCACGGATGTCATCTTCTACAAACTGGTCATTTCCTTCCTTGAGAGCGCCGACGTTGATGACCATATCGATCTCAGCCGCACCGTCCTCGACAGCACATTTTGCTTCATAGGCCTTTGCTCTGGTGGACATGGCGCCCAGAGGGAATCCGACGACACAGCAGGTCTTGACGCCGGTGCCTTCCAGCTGCTCCGTGACCAGTTTTGCGTAGCAGCTGTTGACGCACACGGACGCGAACTTGTATTCTCTGGCTTCTGCACAGATCTTCTTGATATCAGCTGATGTGGCGGCTGCCTTCAGCAGTGTGTGATCGATCATTCCAGCAATATTTCCCATAGTTTTTCTCCTTCTCTTCGTAAAATGATAATACCGTTTATTTCAGGTTATCCGGCGTAAAGCGCATCGGAAGCACCTCACTCAATGTATGTGTCTCGTAATCCGTCCCTGTCTTTGCAAGGTAGATGGGGAAATCCCCTCTGCAGAATTCTGCCATGACCTGCCTGCACACTCCGCAGGGAGGGCAGTACTGAAGTTCCCCGTCCTCCGGTCCGCCGCTGATGGCGATGGCCGCAAACC
>OMSN01000213.1 GCA_900313765.1 uncultured Eubacteriales bacterium | reverse complement strand
CAGCTCGATCTCCTCTCTTGCAAGCCGCCCGGCGGACTTAAAACAGAGGACATACTGTATGGAAGGCTGCGCACAGCAGGCAGGGTGCTCCACCCGCTCTTCCCTGCGGATCCGGACGATCGGGATATCCGCATGCAGGTAACCCTGCTCCTGCAGCTCTGTGTACAGAAGAGTCAGAGGCACATCCTTTGCCACATCTTCAGGCCATCCACTCACCATCCATTTTCTCTCAATCTCCATAACATCCCCCTGCACAGAAAACGACGTCAGTTATAATACCATTATCAGCCAGACCCGCACCGGACACAAGATTTTTCTTCGGCAATTGTGACCAGAAGCTGCCATCTCCCGTCCATAAGGATAGAGACAGTTAAGCAGGCTGAAACAGTGACAGGCACTTGATCACATATGAGGAGGATTGTTGTTATGAGAAAGAGAAGAATGGTTATGGGGATCACGGCAGCTGCAGCGGCAGTGCTGATCGGACTGGTGTCGGTATACGGAGAGTCGATCGGTGCGCAGATCGCAGCCGGCAGGATCAGGGAGACAGAGACGGAAGAGACGGAGACGGAATCGGAGACCGAGGCAGGATTCGACCTGGTGAACCAGCTGTTTGGGCTGGACGGTGCGAAGAGTGCGCAGGAAGAGGTGCTGATGGAGGCGGCATGTGCCGACTATGAGTGGTATGAGCCGGTAGTAGTCAGCTGGAACACGGAGGAGTACTCGACGGTCGGGGAGACCGGGTTCAGGACAGTGAAGCAGTATCCGTTCTCGACCTTCGGGATGGATGTGGACACGGCTTCCTATGCGCTCCTTCGCCGCAATATCCTGGATGACACGATGGAGTGGATGCCGGAGGACGGGATCCGCATCGAGGAGATGATCAATTACTTCAACTACGAATACAAGATGCCCCAGGGTGAAGATGCCTTCTCCATCACAGCGCAGATCGCACCGTGCCCCTGGAATCCGGACACGAAGCTGATGCTGGTGGGACTGCAGGCCAGGGACATCCCGTCTGAAGAGATCCCGGACCAGAATCTGGTGCTTCTGGTCGACACTTCCGGATCCATGTATGAAGAAAATAAACTCCCGCTCGCAGTGGATGCGCTGAAGCTTCTCCTGACAGATCTGGATGAAAATGACACGATCTCTCTGGTGACCTATGCAGGAAGCAGCGAAGTTCTTCTGAATGGAGTAAGGTGCACCGAAGAGGGCAAGGGAGAGATCACGGCTGTGCTGGACAGCCTTGAAGCAGGCGGCGGCACATACGGCGAGACCGGTCTGAGGACCGCCTACGATCTGGCACAGGAGTCTTATGCAGAAGGCGCAAACAACAGAGTTCTCCTTCTGACAGACGGTGATTTCAATCTGGGCCAGACGGATGATTCCGAACTGGTGAAACTGGTGACGGAGAAGGCAGAAGGAAAGATCTTCCTGTCGATCCTGGGCTTTGGCTCCGGCAATTATAACGATGCCCTTGCGGAGGAACTGGCGGACAAAGGAAATGGAAACTACAGCTATATCGACAGTGACATGGAAGCCCGCAGGGTGATGGGCGGAGCGCTCAAGGGAACCCTGAATACGGTTGCCAAAGATGCGAAGATCCAGATCGATTTCAATCCGGCAATGATCAAAGGATACCGCCAGATCGGATATGAGAACCGGCAGATGGACGCAGAAGACTTCGAGGACGACACCAAAGACGGCGGAGAAGTCGGCGCGGGCCAGCAGGTGACAGCGCTGTATGAGCTGGTCATGAGCGACAGCGACTATGAGATCCGCAGTGCGCAGAGCAGGTACACAGAGACAGAAGAAGAAACTACTCGGCTTCCTGCGGGAGAGACAGACTATCTGACCGTCAGCATCCGCTATAAGGATCCGGATGGCGAGACCAGCAGACTGCAGGAGCTGCCGGTGAAAGCTTCTGCGGAGATGGAAGAGATGTCCGATAACATGAGCTGGGCTGCCGGCGTTGCCCAGGCGGGAATGCTCCTTCGCGGCAGCGAGTTCGCAGGAGACAGTAATTATGACACCGTGCGCAGCCGACTGCGCGAGCTGACCGGAGGGGATGAATTCCGCGAAGAGTTCATCTACCTGCTTGGCAGGATCTCCTGATATCTAAAACAGATCTGTAAGCATCCGCATTGACATAGCAATAGCGGCACAGATGACCGCAGGTATTGAATGCGCCTATATCTCCCGTGAGATAGCAGGCGCATTCTTTTTGGCTGCCGGGATTGGCGGGACGATCAGATCAATGACAGGAAGGTCACATAAAAACAACGTAACCTCACAGGCAGACTGCCGCCCGGTATTGTCTGCTTCGCCAAACTTTTTCAGATCCCGGCAAATGAGATAGACACGCAATCCGAAAGGATGGTATAACCGGTTCATTCCGGTTCATCCCGATCCTTTCTGAACCGGTCCTGTTTTCTCATCTCACTTTCTATTTTTCTCATACTTTCATGAAAGGGAAGATTCTATGACAGACCCGCAGAGATTCCTGGAATGCAGAGCCCGGCTGATGGAACAGCTGGAGATGTCGCGCGATATGCCGGATGAGGAGATCCTTGCGCTGATTGATGAACTGATCGCACAGACGGATCCCGCAAGGCGTATGCGTTATGCAGACCGCAGCCATCTTCGGACGCAGCTGTTCAATTCGGTGCGCAGGCTGGACATTCTCCAGGAACTGATCGATGACGACTCTGTCACGGAGATCATGGTGAATGGAACAGACAGTATCTATGTGGAGCGGAGCGGCCGCCTGGCAAAGTGGGAGAAACACTTCACATCACGGGAGAAACTGCAGGATATCGTGCAGGCGATCGTCGCCGTTTCGAACCGTGTCGCAAATGAATCCGTTCCGATCGTGGACGCGCGCCTGAAGAAGGGTGAGAGAGTCAATATCGTCATGAATCCGGTTGCCATCGAAGGTCCGGTGATCACGATCCGGCGGTTTCCCGACAGACCGATCCGAATGGAAGACCTGATCGCGTGGGGCTCCATCACAGCCCAGGCTGCAGATTTTCTGAAGAAGATGGTTGAGGCAGGCTATAACATTTTCATTTCCGGGGGAACCGGAAGCGGGAAGACCACTTTCCTGAATGCGCTGTCGAATTTCATTCCCGAAGACGAGAGAATAATAACGATCGAAGATAATGCCGAGCTGCAGATCAGAGGCGACCGCAATCTGGTCCGGCTGGAAGCCAGACGCCCCAATGCGGAGGGGGAGGGAGAAGTGACGATCCGGGATCTGATCCGTTCTTCCCT
>OMSN01000214.1 GCA_900313765.1 uncultured Eubacteriales bacterium | reverse complement strand
TGGAAGGACCACACTGGCTGCAGTCCGGTACATGATCATGAACCTGGTGGGGAGCGGCCTGTTTCTTCTGGGTGTCGTTCTTCTGTATGATCTGTCCGGACATCTGCTGATGGTTCCAATGAAAGAGAGCATCGCTTCGCTTGCGGCGGATCCATCTTCGATCCCGGCGCTGTCGCTGTCGATCGGTATCCTGACTATCGGACTGGGCATCAAGAGCGGTATGTTCCCGTTCCACTTCTGGATGCCGGATACCTACGGGTGGGCGACACCGACTTCGGGCTCCGTGCTGAGCGCGCTGGTGTCCAAGGCATATCTGTTCCTGCTGTTCAAGATCTATGTGCGTACGATCGGGCTGGGTGTTCTGCAGAAGACACCGATCCTGAAGATCGTGTTTGTACTGGGTATCTGCGGCATGGTGATCGGATCGGTATCTGCGATCCGTGCATCCACTATCAATCAGATGGTTGCTTTTTCCTCCGCGGCCCAGATCGGGTATATCTATATGGGGATCGGCCTGGGATCCTTTGCCGGATTCAGTGCTGCCATGTTCCAGATCTTCGCACATGCCCTGACCAAGAGCCTTCTGTTCCTGACGACGCCCTATCTTGCGGAACAGTCCGGGAACAGCCTGAAGTTCAAGGCACTGCAGGGGAGCGGACACAGGGATAAGCCGGCAGGACTGTTTTTTGCGATCGGTTCCCTGTCTATGATCGGTATTCCGATCTTCGCCGGATTTGCGGCTAAGCTGATGTTCGGGCAGGCTGCGATCATTGCAAATGTACCCTATAAGATTCTGATGGTCATGATAGCTCTGGCGGTCAGTTCTCTGCTGAACGCGATGTATTTTATAAGGACGCTGATCCGGATCTATTCGAATTCAGACGACACGACAGAGGAATACGGTTTTGGCAGGATCCATGTGGACAGGAGCCGCGTGGGATACATTGTTGCCGGGCTGATTCTGACTGCTGCAAATGTTTTTCTCGGTATGTTCTCCTGGATGATATCGGATCTGATCTACCGGGGACTGGGAATGTTTATGTGACAATTACAGTACCAAAAGCCTGACCTCCATCCAGGCTTTCCTGCAATGGAGGGAGTGGGTGCTGGCTTGTTAGTATTCAAAGAGAGAGGGAGAGAGGCATGTTCATTATCCTGACGATACTGTTTCCGATTATTGCGGGAATACTGGCTTCCTGTGTGAAGACCGCATCTTACCGGAGTCTGTGCGTCCGCTATGGAGTGATATCCGTGGTAAGCGCTCTGCTCGGGACTGCGCTTATTCTGAGAGGCGGCAGGATCACTCTGTTTGCGTTCTCCGAGAATGTGACATTCTCATTTGCGCTGGATAATATCGGGCGGGTATTCCTTGCCGCTGTGCTGATCCTGTATACCTGCACGGCCTTTTATGCGTTTGAATATATGAAGATGGAAGAGAACCGGCCGGTCTTCTTTGCGTTTTTCTACATATCTCTGGGTGCGCTGATTGCCGTATGTGCGTCCGCGAACCTGGTCACGGTGTACTTCTGCTTTGAGATGGCTACCCTCACAACAGTTCCGCTGGTTCTTCATGAAGGCACGAAAGAGGCGATCGCTGCCGGCATGAAATATATGTTTTATTCCATCGGCGGTGCACTCATGGGCCTGTTTGGCGTATTCTTTGTTTATTTTTACGGGATGGCCGGCAGGGAGTTTTCCGCAGGCGGTTTCCTGGATACTTCCATGGTATCCGGCCATCAGACGATTCTTCTGATTGCGGTCTTTGCTGCGATCGTGGGATTCGGTACGAAAGCTGGCATGTACCCGATGCATGGATGGCTGCCCACAGCACATCCCATTGCACCTGCACCTGCTTCAGCCCTGCTGTCGGGCATCATCGCAAAGGCGGGTGTCATCGTGGTCATCCGTCTGGTCTATTATTCCGTCGGAGTGGAGTTCATCCGTGGAACATGGGTCCAGTATACATGGATGATCCTTGCCATGATCACAATCTTCATGGGATCCATGATGGCATTCCTGGAGAAGAATCTGAAGAAGAGACTTGCCTACTCCACAGTGAGCCAGATCTCTTACATCATGCTGGCGCTGTCCATGCTCTCGGAGGGTGGACTGCAGGGAGCCCTGCTTCATGTTGTCAGCCATGCGTCGTCCAAGGGATGTCTGTTCCTGTGCGCCGGCGTTTTCATCTATAAGATTGGCAAGAGGAGAGTGGATGACCTGGTCGGGATCGGAAAACAGATGCCTGTGGTCATGTGCTGTTTCCTCGCTGCGTCCCTGTCTCTGGTTGGTATTCCGCCGATGGGCGGTTTCCTGAGCAAATGGGTGATCTCTCTGAGCACCATCTCAAACGGGATGGGTGTGCTCAGCGTGCTTCCGGTCGTGATCCTTCTGATCTCCGCCATGCTTACCGCCGGTTATCTGCTTCCGGTTGCTTTCAAGGCATTCTTCCCCGGAAAGGATGCAAAGATCAGTGAGCAGAGTCAGGAGCCGAACGCACTGATGACGGTTCCGATGATCGCACTGTGCTGCGCAGCTCTGGTAATGGGCGTATTCGGTGTAACGATCCTGCAGTCCCTCGAGTTCTGAGGATCGGATTCTGTGTAAAGAAGGTGTCTGTCTGATGAGAAATGCTCTTATCATTATCTCCATATTGCTGCCGATCTTTGGCGGTCTGATGCTCCTGTTTGCGCACCCGGAGTCTGAACGGGCCAGACGGATCTGGTGTGAGGCAGTCGCATGTGTCACATCTGCTGTTGTGCTGTGCCTGCTGCTGGGCGGACCGGTGGATCCGTTCCGGGTCTATTCATTTACCAGAGGATATCATATCGCGTTCCATCTGGATGGACTGGGTATGCTGTTCGCAGGAATGGTTGCTTCCATGTGGCCTTTCGTGACACTGTACGCATATGAATACATGGAGCATTCAGCGAACAGGAACGGCTTCTTCGCTTTCTATATCATGACCTACGGGATCACGCTGGGCGTGTGCTTTTCCGGTAATATACTGACACTGTATGTGTTCTATGAGATGCTGTCTCTGGTCACGATCCCTCTGGTCACGCACTACCAGGACAGGGATTCCATGTTTGCCGGCCGTGTATACGCGGGGTATGTGATCGGAGGCGCAGCCGCTGCTCTGATCACGGTCATGGTGACTACGATGTTTGCCGCTCCTGCGTTTACGATAGGCGGGCATTCATTCCATGAACTGCCCGTGAACTTCATGCTGCTTCTCTACGTGATCGGTTTCTTCGGGTTCGG
>OMSN01000215.1 GCA_900313765.1 uncultured Eubacteriales bacterium | reverse complement strand
CTATCATATCACATCCGTGCACTGTCTGTCTTCTGACACGAAAAAAAGCAGAGGTTTCCGTGAAGAAACCTCTGCTTCTGTATAATCTTCCAGCTTTACTGGCAGGCTGCAGTCGCCGCCTTCGCAGCAATCGGAGTCATGATGAAAGCTACGATATAGAGAATAATATACAGCGGTATAAACGTACCGAAGAATGCCGGCCAGAGCATCTGCAGCTGATGAGCCATCGCCAGGTTAAAAATAGTAAGCGGAAGTCCGATGCCGACATTGAAGATCAGGCAGACCGGGATACCTCCAACCAGGCTCTCACCCAGCGTGTGGGGCTTGATGCCGAACAGCCCTGCAAACTTTGCAGAGATCAGCGGGATCGGAAGGATTACATTGATCAGAAATGCAAGGCAGAACGCGATCACAATATTAGAAAGCAGGTTCGGAACAAGAACCAGCGGCTGATGTGACAGCAGCGCTGCTGAGACTGCCATGATGATTGCCATTGGCAGATCCAGCACGATATTAAAGATGATGACCCATTTTGCACTTGGTTTTTGCATGAAGTTTTCCTCCTGTCCGGTGGCGGCAGAGAGTCCCTGCTCTCCCCGCGATGTTTAATAAAAGTTACGCTCTCGGCGGCAGTGTCGGCTGGATAAACTCTTTATACTTCGCCTTTCTGGCCTTGAACTCATCGCTGTTCTTCTGCAGATCAGCGAGCCTGCCCTCATTCTCCTGGATATCCTTGCCATGAGCCATTTTTCCTGACATGGTATCATGTGCCATTGCATACTGCTCTTCAGGATAATCGATCACGATCGCACCATCCCTTACAGCCAGTTCGCCTTCCATGCCGCACAGACCGCAGATAGCGTGCGTTGTACCCGGATTAATGTAGAAGTTGTTGGTATGGCAGTGCGGACACACACCTGCAGGTCCCATCCACTTCGCATTCGGGATATCCTTCGCAGCATTCGCAAGATTGATGCCGATCTGATGTGCACGCGCAAGAGCATCATCATCCATCAGAATGGTCTTGGACCACTGGAACTTATCGTTATCAATGATCTTCCACATCGGACTCATCGCGACCATACCATGATCCATCTGTACCAGGGATCCCCAGTCAGATCCTCCGACAGCCATAAAGGAGATGACCTTGTCCTGCAGCAGTCTCGGGTCAACACCCGGTCCACCGTGCTCTTTGGAAAGCATGTCGGCGATAAACAGGTTACCGCGGTCCATGGAAGGGCCAAAACGGTCGCAGACGGTGTGGACGATTCCGGGAACACCGTTCTCGAAGATCGGGGATACCATCAGGATTCCGTCCGCATCCAGCATCTTATCCAGCAGCCACAGGAAATCATCCTTCAGGGCACAGGTTCTGCCCCTGCCGCTCATTAATGATTTTACACATGCAATGCAGCCAGTGCAATGCTTAATATCAAGTTTGTGCAGGTTAATAAATTCAACAGTGCCTGGGACAGTGAGCTGATGAAGATCCTGTCGGCAGCCTATATGGAGAGCCTGGGGCACCGCTCTTTCCGCAACATGATGATCAACAGCATCATGGATAATTTCTTTATCGTTCTTCTGCGCAACCATGAACAGGATCTGGTCTTCCCGGATCACACCCGGGTCAATCAGAGTGAGAACCTGATCTTCATGCTGAAATACATGCAGGAACATTATACGACACTGAGCCTTCCGCAGCTTGCCGCTCTCTTCAATTACAGCGAGAGGCAGGTACAGAGAATCCTTCTGAAGAATACGGGACAGACCTATACCCAGCTCATACAGACTATGAAAATGAAGGAGGCAGCGCGTCTTCTGCGCGACTCCAGGTATCCGATCTCCAAGATTGCCTCGGATCTGGGCTATTCGAACCTGGGAAACTTCCGAAGAATCTTCAGAAAGACATACGATATGTCACCTGCAGCATACCGCAGAAGCTTCTCCTGAGCAGCCTGCAAATCTTGAATGGAATATAGAATAAAACGCATGCAAAAAGGATGCCGGCCATCAGGCCGGCATCCCTTCTGTTACTCTGTTATTCGGATCTGTGATCTGAATTACAGCTTCACATTGTAGAAGCTGTCTTTTCCACGGTACTCAGCAACTTCACCAAGCTCTTCCTCGATACGGATCAGCTGGTTGTACTTCGCGATACGGTCGGTACGGCTCAGAGAACCGGTCTTGATCTGTCCTGCGTTGGTAGCAACTACCAGGTCAGCGATCGTGGAGTCCTCAGACTCACCGGAACGATGGGAAACGACTGCGGTATACTTCGCTTCCTTCGCCATCTCGATAGCGTCGAAGGTCTCGGTCAGGGTTCCGATCTGGTTCAGCTTGATCAGAACTGCGTTGCCGACTCCGAGCTCGATGCCCTTCTTGATGAAGGTGGTGTTGGTAACGAACAGGTCATCACCAACCAGCTGGATCTTGTCGCCAAGGCGATCGGTCAGCTTCTTCCATCCATCCCAGTCATTCTCAGACAGACCGTCTTCGATAGAGATGATCGGATACTTCTCAACCCAGCCTGCATACAGCTCGATCATTTCGTCGGAGGTCTTCTCGCCTTCGCCGGAGCGTGCCAGATCATAGACACCCTTCTCAGCATTGTAGAACTCGGAGGAAGCCGGGTCCATAGCGATGCCCATGTCAACACCCGGCTCATAGCCAGCTGCCTTCATAGCTTCAACGATCATCTCAAGCGGCTCTTCGTTGCCGTTCTTGCAGGAAGGAGCATATCCGCCCTCGTCACCGACAGAGGTAGCATATCCGCGCTTCGCGCAGATCTTCTTCAGTGCGTGGAAAGTCTCAGCGCCCATACGGACAGCCTCGGCCTCACTCTTGGCTCCGATCGGCATGATCATGAACTCCTGCATGTCAACGGAACCGTCAGCATGCTTTCCGCCATTAAGGACGTTCATCATCGGTGTCGGAAGAACCTTTGCATTCGGGCCGCCGAGGTACTTGTACAGCGGAAGTCCGCAGGAATCAGCTGCAGCACGGGCAACAGCCAGGGAAACTGCCAGAGTTGCGTTTGCGCCGAGAACCTTCTTGAACTCGGTGCCGTCAAGCTCGATCATAACCTTGTCGATCTTGGACTGATCAAAAACATTCATGCCGATGATCTTCGGAGCGCACGTCCGAAAGCACCTGACTGAGTGTAGATCTCGCACTCAACAGTAGGATTTCCGCGGGAATCAAGAACCTCACGGCCAACTACTTTCTCAATAGCATCAGCAAATACATTCATAACATAGTCCTTTCCCCGTTCGATGAGAACGGATTGAAATTCTGGGACTGCCGTCAGGCCTGTCCATCGCGCAGCTATAAGCGGATACGTATTCGGTGTCCGCATGCGCCATCATTATAATGCTTTTCGTGCCTAATTGCCATACCTTTTCTTCAGCGAAACACAAAACTCCTCGAAGGCATTCATCGTCTGTGCATTTACGAAAGTAAACTCCTGATAGAGGGACTGATCCCCCGTCCAGTACAGATACAGCCACGGCCCCGCATCCCCCGTATCGTCGGATTCCTCTCTCTTCCTTACAACGCCGCCCTCCAGCAGGGAGCAGAGCTGTTCCCACTCTTCATCCGACAGTTCCATACTGCCGGATACCGCAGTATCTTCCGGTGTAAGAGGCCAGTGGTCTCCCTCCCTGGTCTCATGGGAGAACTGCCGGATGCCGTCTTTCTCCTGGAAACAGTATCTCTGCCAGTGAGGGGGATCCGTTGAGGTGTCATAGGTCCACCAGAATTCTGTAATCTGCTGCAGGTCGATGTTTTTGCCCACGACCAGTTCGCGTTTTCTCCCGAAGAAGCTGTCAAACATATCCGAAAAAAATTCCTGTTCCTGTGTCTGAACCACTGCTGTTTCCGTTTCCTTTACAGGATGGTCTGCACTGCATCCTGTCAGAAGACTCAGAGCCGCAGCCACGGCCAATATGCCTCTTCTCATCTGTTTTCTCCCACCGGCTGTCTGTTTCAGGATCTCCTGACCTGTCTCAGAATTCTTCCGGATATACTCCCTGCTCTTTCAGTTCCTGCATCGCTTCCATGACATCGCGTTTGTCTTCCGCATAGGTCACCCCGTGCCAGACATCATGCGTGGTCAGTACCTTAACCTGCGCTTTCTTCTCCTCCATCAGGTCATTCACGACAAACGGAAGGAAATACTCGCATTTGAGCGGATTGACCGGCAGATTCTCCTCCAGGAACTTCGGAAAGCGCGATTTGAGTTCCTTCATGAAGCTGAGGGGGAAGCCCCACATGTTCATGGATACCACGCTGTCCTCCGAAACGCTCTGCCAGGTAGCCCCGTCATCCTCCGTGAACGCCGCGCCATCCTCTGTCCGGATGATCTTCGTGCGCTCCACGATCGTCTCCAGATCTCCATTTTCATCCGTCGTACACACTCCGCGGGCCACCGAGCCGTTCCGGGTCAGTGTGTTCTTCAGTAGATAGCCGACCATCACATAGCGTGCCGGCTGCGTTGGATTTTCCGTGCCGTCCGCTTCCGGACCGGTAAGATACTGGTAGATCAGGTCAAAAGCTTCCGCCCCATAATAATCGTCCGCATTGATCACGGCAAACGGACCGTCGATCACCGGCTCCGCGCTCAGAACGGCATGTCCGGTCCCCCAGGGTTTCACCCTTCCTTCAGGCACCTCATATCCTTCCGGAATGTTCAGCAGTTCCTGGTAGACATAGCGCACCTTCATGGTCGCGCTCACGCGGTCTCCGATCGCCTCACGGAACAGCTGTTCATTTTCCTTCTTGATAATGAAAA
>OMSN01000303.1 GCA_900313765.1 uncultured Eubacteriales bacterium | reverse complement strand
GGTGTTATTCTGGCAGGTATCCTTTCCTCCACCATGTCCACCGCAGATGCACAGCTGCTCGCCGCAGCTTCCGGAATCAGCCAGAATATTCTGCAGGGAGTATTTCATATCAACCTTACGGATAAACAGAGCATGACCATCGCACGTATCACGGTTATCGTTATTGCGGTTCTTGGTGTGTTCCTGGCACGGGATCCGAACAGCTCGGTCTTTATGATCGTTTCCTTTGCGTGGGCCGGTTTCGGTGCCACCTTTGGTCCGGTCATGCTGTTTGCTCTGTTCTGGAAACGAACCACCCGCTGGGGCGTGCTTTCCGGTATGGTATCCGGCGGCATTATGATCTTTGTATGGAAGTTCCTCGTTCGTCCGCTGGGCGGCGCATGGAATATCTATGAACTGCTCCCCGCGTTCATCGTTGCCAGCTTCTTTATCGTTGTTGTCAGTCTGATTACCAAGAAGCCTGACGCTGCGATCCTGCGAGAATACGATGATGTCAATGCCAGAATGAAGGCATAACAGACGGATCTTTGCGATAAAATGAAAAAAACGGACTTGCTGAAATGTACTCAGCAAGTCCGTTTTTCTTGTTATTCTTCCGGTTCCGGATTCTCTTTCCGGATCAGCAGACGTTCTACCCGCCGCTCTTCCGTCTCGAGAATCGTCAGGACCAGATTCTCATAGATGATCTGGTCTTCCGGTTCCGGAAAACCGTTATTCAGTTCGATGGCCCATCCTCCGACCGTGTCGCTGTCAAAGTCGAACTCATCCTCGGGGATCTCCATCAGTTCCAGAAATTCCGAGATCGCCATGTCTCCGTCGATCTCATAGCTTCCGTTCGGCTGGATGGTATAGTTCGGTTCGACAATATCTGTTTCGTCCCAGATATCTCCCACGATCTGCTCCAGCACGTCTTCCATACTGACGACGCCCAGCGTTCCGCCATATTCATCGGTCACGATGGCAAGGTGCTGCTGTGCAAGCCGAAGTTCATTGAGGACGGCGGGAAGCCGCATGGTTTTGTATACAAAGCACGGCGGCATGAGCAGCTCCCGGATGTCCGGCTGTTCCTCATCCGTCAGGGCCTTCAGGAAATGATTCAGGTAGAGTACTCCGATGATATTGTCACTGCTGTCTTCATAGACCGGCAGTCTTGAATAGGTAGATGATTCAACCACTTCTAGGATCTCTTCCCAGTCATCGTCAATATCCAGTGCAACCATATCCACTCGTGCGGTCATGACTTCATTGGCCTGGATCTCGGAGAAGTCAATCGCCGCTTTCACAAGTTCGGACTGATCTTCATCCAGAACATCTTCGTCTTCTGCCGTGTCGATGATCGTCTGCAGCTCTTCCACGCTGCGGTCTTCTTCCGGTTCACCCTTCATCCCGACCGTAATAAGGTTTACAAGTCCCACAACCAGCCATGTTACAGGATAGAAGCAGATGCGCAGTATCTGGATCGCCCTTGCATTGGCGATTGCATATCGGGTCGCATTCTGCTTTGCCATGATCTTCGGGATGGTCTCCCCGAAAATCACCACGATGATGGTAATCAGGATCGTAGACAGCCAGGTAAAGGATGCACCCAGCAGCCGAAGCACCAGAATGGAGCTGAGTGATGAGGCCGCTATGTTGACCAGATTGTTCCCGATCAGAATCGTAGACAGAGAGTCATCAAATTTTTCTGCCAGTTTCAGTGCCCGCGCGGCTCTCTTGTCGCCGTCCTCTGCAAAGTTCTCCAGACGAATCTGGTTGCATGAGGAATAGGCCATTTCCGAAGCGGAGAAGAAGCTGGACAAAAGCACACAAACAATGATCGCAATAATATTCCAGATCATGCTTCACCCTCCTCTCCGTCGTCCGGATCAGAAAGAGCCAGTTTCTGGACCTGAAGCATCAGAATTCGGTTGTGCTCCATCGCACTGATCGTAATCTGCATTCCTGCATATTCAAACTGATCTCCCTCCTGCGGGATTCGGGAAAACTGTTCATATGCCAGTTCGCCCATCAGTTTATTCGTCAGCTCCTCATCATCTTCGTCGTCAACTTCCAGGTCCAGTTCGTCCAGAACATCCCCCAGGGTCTCCTGGGAATCCACCTCATAGAGGTCTTCTCCGATCTGCCGGATGGGTTCCATGGCAACATCGTCTTCATCCCAGATCTCACCGACCAGTTCCTCGAGGATATCTTCCACGGTAATGATACCTCTGGTCCCACCGAAGTTGTCAGTAATAACAGCCATATT
>OMSN01000324.1 GCA_900313765.1 uncultured Eubacteriales bacterium | reverse complement strand
GACCGTCAGTTTCTTTTCCTGAACGGGCAGAGCAGCGCTGATTCAGAATCAAACAGGGGTAATGAATATGAAAAGAGAGAGTTTTGCATCAAGAATCGGTTTTATTCTGGTGAGCGCGGGCTGCGCGATCGGAATCGGGAATGTATGGAAGTTCCCGTACCTGGCCGGCGCGAACGGCGGAGGGATCTTCGTCCTGTTCTATCTGCTGTTCCTGCTGATCATGGGAATTCCGGTCTTCACAATGGAGCTTGCGGTGGGCCGCGGAAGTAAGCTCAGCGTGGTGAAGGCGTTCAAGACGCTGGAACCCAAAGGGACGCTGTGGCACATCCACGGCTGGGTCTGCGTTTTCGGCTGTTTCCTGCTGATGATGTATTACACGACTGTGGCAGGATGGATGGTCTCCTATTTCGTGAAATTCCTGCTGGGGACCTTTAACGGGCTGGAAGAAGAAGCAGTAGGCGGCGTGTTCGGTGCCATGCTCGGGAATCCCATTGAGATGACTTTCGCCATGGTGATCGTGGTCCTGGGCGGCTTTATGGTGTGTTCCCTGGGTCTGCAGAAGGGTATTGAAAAGATCACTGTGGTCATGATGACAGCCCTTCTTGTTCTGATCGTCATCCTGGCGCTCCACAGCCTCATCCTGCCCGGCGCGGGAGAGGGACTGAAGTTCTACCTGCTTCCCAGCGTGGAGAGAGCGGGAGAGGTAGGACTGTCGACCGTGATCACTTCAGCCATGAACCAGGCATTCTTCACACTGAGCCTTGGTATCGGTTCCATGGAGATCTTCGGAAGCTACATGACGGATGAATTCTCCCTGACCGGAGAAGCAGTCCGGATCACTATCCTGGACACCTTCGTGGCTATTGTATCGGGATTCATCATTTTCCCGGCATGCTTCAGCTTTAACGTGGAGCCGAACGCCGGCCCGCCCCTCATCTTCATCACCCTGCCCCATGTATTCATCAACATGGCAGGCGGAAGGATCTGGGGAACTCTGTTCTTTATGTTCATGACCTTTGCAAGCTTCTCCACAGTCATCGCGGTCTTTGAGAATCTGATCTCTCCCTGCATGGACAACTTCGGCTGGGACCGGAAAAAGGCTACCATCGTCTGCTGTGTCGCAATGCTGATCTGCAGTATGCCCTGTGTGCTGGGCTACAACATCTGGAGCGGCGTGCATCCCTTCCCGGGCAAGGATATCCTGGATTCCGAGGACTTCATCGTCTCGAACCTCCTGCTGCCCATCGGCGCTCTGATCTATCTGCTGTTCTGCGTCACCAAATGGGGCTGGGGCTTTGACAAGTACATTGAGGAGTGCAACAAGGGCGAAGGCCTTATGATGCCGAAGTGGCTGAAGCCGTATTTCCAGTTCGTGCTTCCGTTGCTGATCCTTGTGATCCTGGTACAGGGACTGATCTGAGAACATCCTTCCTAAGAACAACTGAATATTACGGACACGACGGGGCTGCCGCACTGATCTGGTGCGGCAGCCCCTTTGCGATCCATAAGATTCCTTTGTTTTTCCAAAATGATCAGAAAAGTTCCCTGATCAGAAGAGTTCCTCCCTGCGGTCCAGGATCTTCTTTCCTGCACTGCAGGCGCCGCAGTCGCACCATTCTCCGCCGGCAGCCTTGACTTCTTTCATATGAGCCAGCATTTTTGCCGCGCCTTCCGGCCCGAAGATCCCGGCGGCAGTGTCGGAGCTGAAGAAGCCGATCACACTGTCAATGGGGGTGACATCTTCTTCCAGTTCCGCGATGAGGGCTTCCGCAGCAGCTTTTCTGGCATCGCCCTCAGCGGCGAGCCAGGCCTCCGCTTTTTCTTTCAGCTCGGCGCAGCAGGAGGGGGCAGCGATCATTTCTTTTACAAGTTCTTTCATTTCAGCATTCTTCCTTTCCTGAAAGTATGTAGTGATCTGTTCAGTGTACAAAGTACTCACGAAGGGTGTTGCAGGAGGCGTCGAATCTTTCCTGCTCGTCGGCGGTCAGGTGGCATTCCAGGACGGACTGCACGCCCTGGGCATTGATGATGGCGGGAACACCGATAAAGATGCCGGTCTG
>OMSN01000216.1 GCA_900313765.1 uncultured Eubacteriales bacterium | reverse complement strand
GATGACATATTTCGTCATATCTCTCTCATCTGCCGTGAATTCCTTCAGATAATCTGCAATCTTCCGGTAGACGGACAGAGTATTCTTCAGATGCGGATCACGGTAGCTGTAGAAAGCAGACGGACCGCTCCTTGAGAACGAAGCCCCGCATCCGTATGCGCCTCCGACCACCCGAAGATTAGTCCAGAGATAATCGTAGTTCAGGATCACCCGAAGCACATTCAGGACTCCGGTATATTCGAGGCCTGCATCCTTATAACTGCCGGCCAGTGCCACGTACTGCACCTTCGCAGGAGTAAGGAGACCTTCATTTTTCTGCTCACAGTTCACGCCGCGAACAGACTTGATCTGACCGCCCTGGCTGCAGAGTTCGCCCTTCATGTCCTTTGCGATGGCTGCTGCGTCTGTCAGGATATGCTCCGCTTCCTTCCGGTTTCCGGTGAAGCTGATCAGGAAGCTCTCACAGTTGAGCAGTGTATCCAGGACACTTCTCAGCTTCCCTGCCAGGAACTCCTTCTTCTCTTCGAAATGCTTCTCCAGATCTGCCACTGTCTGATAGTAGCCGACCCCGTTTACCGAATCGGAGAACAGCGCTTCCGCACTGAAGTAAGACATCGCACGGGTCAGGGCTGTCTGATGGCCGGCTCCTGTCAGATGGGCATACAGGCGGCTCTTCGCCTGCTGCAGGATCTCTCTGAGACGCTTCTCGTCATCCAGCTTCGATGTGAACAGGATCTCCCGGGCAATATCCATGGAGAAGTCAATCTCTGACTCCAGCGTAGACATCTGAATAATGAATCCTGCCTTCAGTTCACTGCAGTCGTCATTGTTCGGGAACACTGTGACTGCGGCGCTGATCCCGCCGGTCCTGCGGCCGATCTCATTGGCCAGCTCATCGTAAGAATAATGTTCTGTATCCACTTCTCCAAGCACTGCACGGAGAATCCCCAGGTACGGATAGTCCTCCGGTGCGATGCGGGATGTATCCAGGATCAGTCCGATATAGGCGATGCCGTTGGTCTGCGCCTCATGGCAGACAAGCTTCACTCCGTCCTTCACATACTCGATGTTGCTGAAAGGACGCACCTCCCGCTTGAGGTCTTCCCGTTTCAGCATCGGGATCTTCTCCAGATCTTCCTGAGACGAAGGTGTCTCCTGGAACGCACGCAGCGTCTCTGTATCCTCGATCAGTTTCCGGATCTGCTGATCCGTCAGGGTGCTCTTCCAGGCTGCCAGTTTCTCTGCCGCCTCTGTCTCTGATCTGCGGACGATCCCCAGATGCCGTGAGCAGCGACGCATGCGGATTCTCAAGAATGTAAGTCCTGATCAGGCCTTCATAATATCCCGTACCGATCTGTTCTCTGAGGAACTTATAATCATCCAGCTGAAGCAGGTAGTCAAATGGCTGATCATCTCTGTACAGCCAGCTGTCAAAGGTATCGATGGAATAGATCAGTCCCTTCGGATATCCGCCGTAGTCTGCTTCTCTGTAGCGGAACTCCATCGTATTGACAGCCGCCTCCACAGCCTTCGCATTGAGGCCGTCCCTGCACAGCTGTTCCAGGGTGCTGCGCACTGTCTGTCTGAATCTGTCTTCATCCTCCAGGTTTGCATTTTTCACAATGATGGAAAAGACCGGCTGGCGGATCCCGGAATCGTAGGATCCATACACATCCTTGCCGATCCCTGCATCGAGGAGCGCCATCTTGAGCGGTGCGCCCGGGGATTCCAGCAGTACGTAATCCAGCACCGCAAATGCGCTGGCAAGCCTGGTATCGCTGCTCTCACCCGCAACCACATTCCATGTGAGGTATGTGTTGTCTTCCATCGGATCATTTTCCCCGATCGGATATACCGTCTTCACCTCCAGCGGCTTCTCAAACGGCTTCTGGAGAGCCACCTCGGAATAGACCGGTCCGTTCGGTCCCATCTGATCATCCATTTTGTCGAAAGAGCTCAGGTATTCGCGGTCCAGATATTCCAGGCGCTCTTTGAAATCCATCTTTCCATACAGATAGATGTATGCGTTGGACGGATTGTAGTACCTTCTGTGGAAGTCGAGGAACTGCTCATAGGTCAGAGAGGGAATACACTCCGGGTCTCCGCCCGAATCCACTCCATAAGTCGTGTCCGGAAACAGTGAGTTCATGATCCTTCTCTCCAGCACATCATCCGGAGAAGAATACGCGCCTTTCATCTCATTGTAGACAACGCCGTTGATCACGACCGGATCTTCCTCATTTTCGATCTGCCAGCTCCATCCCTCCTGACGGAAGATCTGCTCATTGTGGTAAATGTTCGGATGGAACACGGAATCCAGATAGACATCCATCAGATTCCGGAAGTCCTGATCATTGCAGCTTGCCACCGGGAACATGGTCTTGTCCGGATAGGTCATGGCATTCAGGAAGGTATTCATGGATCCCTTGACCAGCTCTACAAAAGGATCCTTGGACGGATACTTCTCAGAACCGCACAGGACCGTGTGTTCTATGATGTGCGGGACACCGGTGGAGTCCTCCGGGGTCGTGCGGAACGCAATGTTGAATACCTTGTTGTCATCTTCATTTTCGATCAGCATGATCCTGGCCCCTGTCTTGTTGTGCTTCAGCACATAACCTGCAGAGCCGATATCAGCGAGATCTGTCTTCTCGATCAGTGTGTATGCTTCCAGATTCTGTAATTCCATAAGCGATGTATATCTCCTTCTAAAAGTTCATCTTAATACTCGTCTGCCGGTCAGCGTCTTCCTGCCCGCCATGCGGCAACTCTTGACTTGCGCCTGTGGGCACGGACGATGCAGATCAGCCCGCCCAGCAGTATGATGGCAAAGATCACGATAGCGCACTGGAAAAAGAAAGCGTCCGGCAGAACCTGTATGATCGGATCCTGAGACACGTCAAACAGCCAGTAATTATTGCGAAACAGGACTCTGTGAAAAGTCTCGAACACCACATCCCATTTCCACAATGCAAGAGCTCCGAGCACGGACGGTATCGCAATCGTAAGGATCCCTGCCATGCGCAGATATCTCGAATTGCCTCCATGCCTGTGCTGAATATAGCTGACCAGTGTGAGGATCCCTGTCACAATGCACAGGATCTGCACAACATCAAAGATCCTCTTGCAGTCCGCAAAATGAATCCTGCCATGTTCGCTCATGGCAAATGTGCTCAGTGTCAGCGGCTGCCGGTTCCAGAAGCTCAGATAATGGATGATGCTGTCATAGTCCTTCCGGATCGCGTCTGCGGGAACGCCGGATGCAGACTCCAGTTTCAGCAGACGGATGTCCATATAGTACATCGGTCTGAAGTGCAGTACGAACACCACCGCAAAGCTGATAATGAACAGTGCGATCATAAGTGCCCAGAACAGATTGACTGCAAAGGATGTTTTTTTCTTTCTTCGTGCCATTGCGATTCCTCTGATCTTTCAAATCTGACGCGTATTATATCATAACCGGCACCTTTGCGAAACCATCCTGCCAAGACTTCATGAAGACAAAGAAGCGCATCCTTGCCATATCAGCTCAGGATGCGCATGCCACCCGTAAAAACGGTTCTGCCAACGCACGGGCTGCTAACGCAAAAGAGGGAGAGCGCTGCCTTCCGGCTGCGCTCTCCCAGCTTCAATTTTTCTTTATTTCCACCGGTTTTACCCGGTGCCTGCAGATATTCATCTGACCTTCTTGTTCTTTGATACAACCGGCGAGAAGCCACCCCAGTCCTTACTCTGGCCTGAGCAGACCTGAACCGTAAGTTTATACTTTCCGCTGTGTGGATTCTTGACCCAGTAATTGTAAGTTGGCGTGAAGGTCACTGTATATTTCTTCTTGTTTCCCTTCTTCCATTTGGTCTGACCCAGCAGACTGATAAACACACCATTTGTCCCAGGCTTCTTTTTCAGTGTGACGGTCACCTTAACCTTGGCGGTATAGAATCTCTCCACATAGGAACTGTGCCAGAACACAGATCCTCCCACAACATTGTAGTAGCCGGGCCACCTCAGCTTATGATACTTGACCTTGGTCGCATTCAGGGTCACTGATTTGATCTTCGGCTTTGTGGAAGAACCTGTCTTGATCGTGGTGGTGTTCAGTACAGGACCGCCAAAGAAATAACTTCTTCCGTCACCGCCCGCATCTGTCTCATAAGTGACATATTCTCCGTAACGAATCCTGGTCCTGTATGTGGTCTTCTGCTTCAGTCCGCTGATCTTATATCCCTGCGCTGACGCGGTGGTGATCAGGTTGTACTTCATATAACCGGAACGCTGCCAGGTCTTACCTCCGTTTGCACTGTATTCCATGTACAGAGTGCCGGCACTGTTGCCGAAAGATCCGTATGGATAATAATTAAAATAGCTGGAGTATACATCAAATACGCCGTTGGATGTAGGCCGTTCAGAGATCGTATTGCTGACCATTTTCGTTCTGCCGACTATACCTGCATTCGTTCCATTGCTCAGGGACAGGACGATTGTGTGATAGCCGGTTTCGTAATTGTTCATGT
>OMSN01000218.1 GCA_900313765.1 uncultured Eubacteriales bacterium | reverse complement strand
CGTCGGCAAGTACGGCCAGCAGGTCACGGCAGTCCTGAAGAAGGCTGCTGGACTGGATATCAAGTATCTGTGCCCGCTCCATGGCTTTGTCTGGAGGAAGAACATCGGCGACATCATTGACATCTATCAGCACTGGGCTTCCTACAAGCCGGAGAAGACAGGCGTTGTCATAGCCTATGCATCCGTTTATCATCACACGGAAAACGCAGCGGAGTGCCTGGCGATCCGTCTTCGCGAGAAGGGGATCCATACAGTCATGTTCGATGTCTCCGTGACACCCGCCAGCGAGATCATCGCAGCTGTATTTGAATACAGTCATCTGGTGCTGGCCTCCACGACTTACAATGCAGGAATCTTTGTCCAGATGGAGAGCTTCCTGTATGACCTGGTTGCCCATAACATCCAGAACCGTACCGTTGCCGTGATCGAGAATGGTTCTTGGGCTCCGACGAGCGGCAAGCTGATCCGTGAAGTTCTTGCCAAGTGCAAGAATGTGGAGATCCTCAATGAGTCCCTGACGATCCGTTCCGCACTCAAGGAAGAGCAGCTTGGACAGATCGACGCCATCGCGGATGCGATCGACGCAACGATCCCGAAGAAGACAGAGGTCACTCCGGCACCGAAGGCGGAGCAGGCAGCTGCAGATCCTGCGGCGGCAGCACCGGTCATGGACACCAAGGCGATGTTCAAACTCAGCTACGGTCTGTTCGTACTGACGGCGAAGGACGGCGACAAGGACAATGGCTGCATCATCAATACCGCAACCCAGGTGACCTCCGAGCCGAACCGCATCACGATCGCTGTCAACAAAGCGAACTTTACACATGACATGATCAAGAAGACAGGGGTATTCAATGTATCGATCCTGTCCCAGGATGTCACGTTTGACACTTTCAAACACTTCGGATTCCAGAGCGGAAGGGATACCGACAAGTTTGCAGGCTATGCAGATGCAGAGCGCTCCGCGAACGGTCTGTATTATCTGACGAAAGGCGCCAATGCACTCATTTCCGCAAAGGTGACCGAGGAAAAAGAGTTTGAGACGCATACGCTGTTCATCGCAGACGTGACAGAATGCAGAGTGCTCAGCGACGAGGAGAGCGTCACTTACGCATACTACTTTGCACACATTAAGCCGAAGCCGCAGCCGGTGGAAGAGGCGAAGACCGGATGGGTGTGCAAGATCTGCGGCTATGTGTATGAGGGAGAAGAGCTTCCGGCAGACTTCATCTGCCCGCTCTGCAAACACCCTGCCAGTGACTTTGAGAAAATGCAATGATTGCAGTATGTCAATCTCTATCAATCTTACACTAAGGAGGAAAATGCAATGACAAAGGTATGTGATCTGTGCGGATGGGAATACAACGAAGAGGAAGGATATCCGGATGGCGGTATCGCTCCGGGAACCAAGTGGGAAGATATTCCGGATGATTTCGTATGCCCGCTGTGCGGAGCCGGCAAGGACGAGTTCAGCGACGCTGACTGACAGGCCGCAATAAAAATGTAGTCATAAAGAGGCTGACTGTGGTAGTATATGCCACAGACAGCCTCTTTTGTCATTTTACTATGGACTGTAAGGAGAATGGAATCGAAAAATGGATGATCACATACGATTGTGTACACTTGACTGGAATGCATATCTGAAATGCGCGCGCCAGGCTGCTGCTGAAGGAATCGTTCTTCTGCGCAATGAGAAGTCGGTCCTTCCTCTGGCAGAGGGAACCAGGGTTTCCCTGTTCGGAAGAGGTCAGCTGACATACTACAGGAGCGGGACCGGCTCGGGCGGAATGGTGAATGTCGCGAAGGTAACCGGTATCCGCGAAGCGCTGGAAAATGAACCTGGGATCCTTCTCAATGAGACCCTGGAGCATCTCTACGACCGCTGGAATGATGAGAATCCGCCCAGAGTGGGCCATGGCTGGGGAGAGGATCCCTGGTCGCAGGATGAGATGCCTCTGACGCAGGAGATCGTACGTGACGCATCCGCTTTCTCAGACACAGCGATCTGTATCATTGCCAGAACTGCCGGAGAAGACAGGGACAGTGCGGACGAGCCCGGCTCCTATCGCCTGACTTCCACAGAGATGGATATGCTGGAGAAGGTGCGCGCTTCCTTTTCCAGGATGATCGTTCTGCTCAACGTGGGCGGGATCATGGATATGTCATTTGTAGCCCGGACAGACCCGGATGCGGTTGCGTATGTCTGGCAGGGGGGGATGGTCGGCGGGCTTGGTGTCGTGGACGTCCTTACAGGAAGGGTATCGCCTTCCGGTCATCTGACCGACACGATCGCAAAGAGCTTACATGACTATCCGTCTTCGGAGAATTTCGGACGCGGGACGGCAGATGTCTATCAGGAGGACATCTATGTCGGTTACCGCTATTTTGAATCCGTGGCAAAGGACAGGGTGCTGTATCCCTTCGGATACGGTATGACCTATACCACATTTGAGATCAGTACCCGGAAGGTAGAGACCGAGGACAGGGAAGTCGGCAGGGGCCTTACGATCGATCTGGAGGCAGAGGTCACCAACACAGGAAACTTCCCGGGAAGAGAAGTGGTGCAGGTCTATGCCGGATGCCCGCAGGGAGAGCTGGGAAAAGCGGCACGGGTATTGGTCGACTTTCAGAAGACGATGCTCCTTGAGCCGTCGCAGTCGCAGACACTGTCATTCCGGATCCCGGTGAGAAGATTCGCCTCCTATGATGATTCCGGAGCAACGGGAAACCCGTCCTGCTGGGTTCTTGAACAGGGACGCTATGATCTCTATGTCGGAGAAAATGTCAGGGATGCAGTCTGTGTGACTCCCCGGAATGGTGCGTTCACACTCTCAGGCAGCTGGGCGATCGAGCAGGCGGAGGAAGCCTGTGCCCCGGTCACTGCATTCAGAAGGATGGTCATGCACTCCGGCCTTGATGAAGGCCCGGATATCGCATCCTATATCGAAGGCCCGGATGAGGAAGATATTGCCGCCGCCGCGGCGCAGGACCTTGCGTCAGAGAGGGATGAAGAGGAGAGAAATGAAAATGCTTCGGCAGGTTCCTGTGAAACTCTGACAGAAGCTGCTCTGAGGGTGGAATATGAAGAGGTTCCTCTCAGATCCATTGATAATGGGAAGAGAATGTATGAGAACCTTCCCTTCGAGATACCGTATC
>OMSN01000334.1 GCA_900313765.1 uncultured Eubacteriales bacterium | reverse complement strand
AGCAATCGGTACCGGGTATCTTTTCAATACGATTCCGCTTCCCGTCGTTTATATGATCATCCTGATCATAGTGATCAGTTTCCTGCTGGGCAAGACCAAATTCGGAACATATATCTATGCAATTGGAGGTAACCGTGAAGCTGCCAGATTGTCCGGTGTTCCGATCAAGAAGGTTGAGATTGCCGTATTCACGATCTCCGGTGTTCTCTCAGCATTCGCCGGACTGGTCCTGTGCTCGCGTATGTATTCCGGCCAGCCTTCTGTCGGAAGCGGTTACGAACTTGATGCGATCGCAGCATGCGTCCTGGGCGGAACTTCCATGTCGGGCGGCAAGGGAAGAATCAGCGGAACAATATTCGGTGCCATGGTGATCGGTATCATCTCCAACGGATTGAACCTGATCGGCGTCAGTTCCTATTGGCAGCTTATAGTAAAGGGTCTGATCATAGCCTGTGCAGTTCTTCTTGATTCGCAGAAGGGGAAGATCTCCTTGCTTAAAAAGAAAGCCTGAACCTAGAATAAGGAGAGAAGAAAATGGATATATTTCGAAAAATCTCATGGGCAGACTCAACCGGAGATGCCATTCCATTCTATCATAATGGGAAATATCATATTTTCTCACTGACGTCACCACCCGGAACGACTGTGTATCCGGCCAGATTAAGAACAACCTGGGAGCATAGTGTCTCTGACGACCTGGTTCACTGGGAAGAATTGCCGACTGTGCTGCGCCCGGGAGAAGGAGATGAACCGGACGCGTCAGGAGTCTGGACTGGCTCCGTGATTTACGGAGAAGGAAAATATCACGCATTTTATACAGGATACTGCCTGACCGCTGAATACCAGCAGACCATCTGTCACGCAACCAGTGATGACGGCATCACCTGGATCAAAGACGCTGGTAATCCAGTGATTACGCCGAAGATCGAACTCTATGAGAAGCTGGACTGGAGAGATCCGTATGTATTCTACAATGAGGATGACGGATGCTACTGGATCCTGATCTCCGCCAGAAGACTGGACATGCCTGTGACAAGACGTGGCTGCATCGTCCTCTACAGATCAAATGATCTGGAGAATTGGGAATACTATGGCCCGATCTATTCACCCGGACACACCAACTGCCCCGAATGCAGCGAGATGTATAAGATCGGGGATACCTGGTATCTTTCTTATTCGACATTTTCAGAGTTTGTCAACACGATCTACCGCACGGCGAAGTCTCCGTTCGGTCCCTGGAGAAAACCAAGAAAAGATGGGATCGGTGGACGGCGTTTCTATGCAGCAAAATCCATGCAGGATGACGCAGGCCGCAGGTTCTATTTCGCCTGGGCACATGACAGGGCTGAGAACAGCGACCGTGGAGAGTGGTACTGGGGAGGCCGGTTCTGCATTCCACACGAAGTTGTGCAGGATGAGAACGGTGAACTCGACGTCAAGGTTCCGGAAGAGTATAGTGTGTCGACCTGCACTTACGGATTCCTGGAACAGAGCGAGGAGAAGTTCCTCTTCAGTTGTACGATCTCGCCGCGTGAGAGTTATGATCACTTCGGAATTCTGTTGAAGTCTGACCGTGAGGCAAGCGGGTGCCTTCAGCTTGACTTCGATGTGGCGATGCAGCGTGTGTCGCTGCTGAATCTCCCGATGGACACGGATCCCTTCTGGAGACAATCCTGTCAGGCGGTACCGCCCGCAACCGATCCGGGGCCTGATGGCATCCGTGTATGCGAGAAGACATTTGACTTCTGGGACGGCTGCGACATCGACGTGAAGGTCTTTGTTGACCACGATATGATAGAAGTCTTCGTGGCAGAGCAGATTGCATTCACCTACAGGATCTTTGAGAAGCCGGCATATGAGGTCGGATTGCTTGCACAGGATTCAAAGGTGGAGTTCAGCAATATCAGAATTACAAAGTAAGAGCAGGAGAACGGGAGAGAATACTCCGGAAACTCCAAAGTGAAGACAAAGTCCAGGGCATATGCTCTGGATTTTGTTTTTATGATTGGCCGCCGGAAGACTTACTCGTCGTGCGATGGTATAATAATCATAGGATACATACTGGATTGCGAAACAAGGTGTCTGGCTGACCAGGGAAGTACCTGTACGATACCTGAAGAAGGAATCCGGAACAATATAACCTGAAGTAAGACAGGGAGAGTGCGATGAAGCAATATATCGTAGATGCATTTACAGACAAACCGTTCTCAGGCAATCCGGCAGCTGTCTGCGTCATGGAGAGCTGGCCTGCGGAAGAAGCCATGATGAAACTGGCGATGGAGAATAATCTTTCTGAGACTGCCTTCATTGTCAAAGAAGAGAGCGGATATCATCTTCGCTGGTTTACACCTGGAACAGAGGTCGAGCTATGTGGACACGCCACACTGGCATCTTCGTATGTGATCTTCACATTCTTCGAACCGGACAGCAGCGAAGTCAGGTTCAACACCATGAGCGGTGTTTTGACAGTACGAAAGAAGGGCGATCTCTATGAGATGAATTTCCCGACCTTTCCGCTGAGAGAGATTCCGGTGACCGATGAGATGGAGCAGGCGTTCGGGATCCGGCCTGTGAAGGCTGTTCTGGGACTGGATCTGATCTGTGTTTTTGAAGATGAAGAGCAGGTGCGGCAGATGCAGCCGGATCAGGCATGGCTGATGAAGATCGAAGGACGTATTCAGAATGCGACCGCACAGGGAACTAAGACAGACTGTGTCTCCAGAAGCTTCTGTCCTAAGCTGTCTATCGCAGAGGACCCCGTCTGTGGCGCTGCACACTGCCAGATCGCAGATTATTGGTCCAGAGAACTGAACAAGAAGCAGATCGTTGCTTATCAGGCTTCAAAGCGAGGCGGGTATCTGTACTGTGAACCGAGCAATGATGGCAGGATCAATATCAGCGGTAAAGCAGCCCTGGTGGCGGTTACAGAGATAGTGGCTGAATTGTCGTGAACAAGGGGTCTGACCCCTTGGAGGTAGTGAGGTGATGATCTGTGAATAAGTCTTCTCTTTTTCGAATAATTTACCTGGCTTTGCTGCTATGTCTTCTTCCTGGCATATCCTGCAGTGCTTCACAGGCGGAGAACAGCTTCACACGGATCTCCATGGAAGAAGCAAAAAGCATGATGGAGTTGGATGACGGGCATGTGATCGTGGATGTCCGCACTGCAGAGGAATATGTCTCCGGGCATATTCCCGGTGCCATCTGTATTCCGAATGAAACGATATACAAGGGTCTACTGCAGGAGCGGCAATCGTTCCAAACGCTCTGCGCGAATGCTGTATGAGATGGGATATACGAATGTCTATGAATTCGGCGGGATTATCGACTGGGACGGTGAGATCGAAACAGGCAGGGTATTGTCGACTTTCTCCGTGTACCGATATGGTGAGATCCGTTACGATTCCTACAACATCTTTCTGGATGAAGAAGGATATCACATCTCGGTCAATGACGAAGAGTCTGTGCCCATGAATGACGAAGCCGTTCAGGCGCTTATGGAAGTGATCGAAACATACGACGTATCTTCCTGGGATGGATTCAGCAAGGCGAATGAAAACGTCCTGGACGGGGAAGGGTTCTCGCTTGAGATCGGATTCACCGACGGAACCTGCGTGAAA
>OMSN01000217.1 GCA_900313765.1 uncultured Eubacteriales bacterium | reverse complement strand
GGAAAAATGTACCTGAACGGGCAGGTGTTTGAGCGGAAGAATCCGGGAGATTCGATCCGCAAGGGCGTCTGTATGGTCAATGAGGACCGTAAGAACTTCGGACTGTGTCTGTATCGTTCAATCCGTGAGAATACTTCACTGCCGAGTCTGCCGGACCGGCAGAAAGGGCTGCTTCTCAACCAGGCAAGGGAAAAGAGAGAGGTGGAGGAAGTCTCAAAGACGCTTCTGCTGAAGGCGGCCAGTATCGAGCATACAGCGTATTCCCTCTCCGGCGGCAACCAGCAGAAGGTTGTCATTGCCAAGTGGATCATGGCAGCCCCGAAGCTGCTGATCATGGACGAGCCCACCCGCGGTGTCGATGTCGGGGCGAAGGCAGAGATCTACACTCTGATGAGCCAGTTCGCAGCAGAGGGTATGGCAATCATCATGGTCTCCTCGGAACTGCCCGAGATCATGGGGATGAGCGACCGGGTGCTTGTGTACCACGAAGGAAAGATCAACGGAGAGTACTTCAGAAAAGACATAGTCAGCGGCGAGGTGACCCAGGAGGTCATCCTGAGCAGCGCGTTCGGTGTAGCATAAGGAGGATAAACAATGGCATCTTCACCTCGTACAGGACAGTTTACCAGACAGGACAGGATCCGCTCCCTTCTCGGTCAGTACGGTATCGGACTCGTACTGATCATCATGATGATCGTGATCGCGATCATGGAGCCCCGGTTTATGACCCCGGGCAATATCATCAATGTTGCGACCCAGATCTCGATTAACGGTCTTCTTTGCTACGGCCTGTGCCTGTGTATCACGACAGGTGGTATCGATCTTACGGTCGGTGCCCAGCTTGCGCTCACCAGCTGCATCATCGGACAGACGATGTCCGTCCTTGGCTGGCCGGCGTTTCTTTCGATCCTTGCAGGAGTCGGCGTGGCAACTCTGTTCGGGTTCATTGACGGCGTGCTGATCGCAAAGTTCAATATGTTCCCCTTTGTCGTAACCCTCTCCATGCAGCTTGTCATCCGCGGCTTGTCACAGGTCATTACGGGTGGCCGCGCGGTTATGCTGACGAACGCATGGTTCACCGGGATCTATTCCAATAAACTGCTTGGGATCCCGATGCCGATCATCATCTTTGTTGTAGTTACGATCCTCATGTATCTGATGCTCCACTGGACCCGGTTCGGCCGCTATATCTTTGCTGTCGGCGGCAACGTCAACGCAGCCATCGCCGCCGGTGTTTCCCGCTTCTGGGTCATTGTCGGTGTGTATACCATCTCCGGCGTGCTGGCAGGACTGGCTTCGATGATCTATACATCCAAGACCGGTTCCGCACAGTCCAATATCGGAATCGGATATGAGACGGACGCGATCGCAGCGGCGGTTCTCGGCGGAACCTCCTTTGCGGGAGGCATTGCGACGATCCCCGGATGCGTTCTGGGTATCTTCATTATCGGCCTGATCTACAACGGCATGAATATGATCGGCGTATCATCCTATTACCAGTCCATCGTAAAAGGCCTGATCATCATCGGGGCTGTCATGCTGGATATGGTCATGAACAAGAACAAACACTGACTCTGATCTCAGCAGTCCGTATCTGCACACATACGGTATGAAAAACAACAGTTCTTTCACAGTGAGGAGGATTATTCCATGAAGAAATCTATTGTTATGAAAGTTCTTGCAGCAGCAATGGCACTGAGCCTTGCATTCTGCACCTTTGCCGTAGCGGCCGAGACAGAAGGCGGCGAAGTGAGCTACGAAGCAGATGTTAACGGTGACGGCAAGATCGTTGTCGGTTATATCTCCAAGAACTTTACGGATCCGTTCCATGCTCCGATCAACGCAAGAGCACAGGAGTACTTTGACAAGGCTGTCGAAGACGGAATCATCGATGAATGGACCGGACTTCTGGATGGCGAGACCGATCCGAACAAGCAGATCGACCGCGCTGCTGACTGCATCTCGAAAGAGTGCGATATAGTTATATTCCTGCCGGCTGAGGCAGAAGCTTCCGATCCGGCTCTGGTACAGATGACAGACGCTGGCATTCTCGTAATCGAGGTTAACTCCAAGTCTGCAAGCTGTGATGAGAAAGCCATCGCATATGTCGGCTCTGATGACGTACAGGCCGGCAACATGCTTGCACAGTGGGTCGTCGACAACTGCCCGGATGGCGGCAAGTTCATCCACTGCAACGGCGTTCTCGGCAACTCCGCTCAGATTCAGCGTACCGAAGGTATGCATGCTGTCATGGACGAGCATCCGGAATTCGAGATGGTCGGCGACTTCGATACGAAGTGGGACGGCAACCTTGCGGCTGATGCAGCTTCTGACGCAATCTCCAAATATGGTGAAGAGCTGGTTGCAATCATCTGCGACAACGACGGAATGTCCTCTGCTGCACAGAAGATGTGCAACGACAGCGGAAGAGAAGACATCATCTGCATCGGCGTTGACGGTGTAGAGGTTCCGATGCAGATGGTCAAGGATGGCTCTCTGAAGGCAACGATCCTTCAGGACGGCGTAGGCCAGATCAACGGTGCAATCGAAATCGTTGAGAAGCTTGTCAAAGGCGAGAGCTTCGATCCGGCTCCGGTCATCCCGTTCGTTCTGATCACTCAGGACAATGTTGACGACTATATGTAATCTGTGATTTACAGACCCCTGTGCAGGATCCCCTGCACAGGGAATGTGCGAAGAGCACATGAAGCGGTCTTAATGTGTGCAGACCGGATTGTTTTCAGTCAGAATATCGGGTAAAGAATGCGCATCCTGAGCTGATATGGCAAGGATGCGCTTCTTTGTCTTCATGAAGTCCTGTAAGGATGGTTTCGCAAAGGTGCCGGTTATGATATAATACGCGTCAGACTTGAAAGATCAGAGGAATCGCAATGGCACGAAGAAAGAAAAAAACACCCTTTGCAGTCAATCTGTTCTGGGCACTTATGATCGCACTGTTCATTATCAGCTTCGCGGTAGTGTTCGTACTGCACTTCAGGCCCATGTACTATATGGACATCCGTCTGCTGAAACTGGAGTCCGCATCCGGCGTCCCTGCAGATGCGATCCGGAGGGACTATGACAGCATCATCCATTATCTGAGCTTCTGGAACCGGCAGCCGCTGACACTGAGCACATTTGCCATGAGTGAACATGGCAGGATTCATTTTGCGGACTGCAAGAGGATCTTTGATGTTGTGCAGATCCTGTGCATTGTG
>OMSN01000221.1 GCA_900313765.1 uncultured Eubacteriales bacterium | reverse complement strand
GACCCCTTTTACACTTTTTTTTACACTTCTGCGCCTTGCCTCTTGAATGTTTCACGGTAGGCCATGGGGGTCATGTTTTTCCATTTTTTGAAGATCTTTCCCATGTAGCTCTGGCTGGGAAAGCCGACGTAATGTGCGATCTGTGTCAGTGACATATCTGAGTAACGCAGCAGATTGGAGGCCCGGTACACGCGTTCTTCGTTGATGGCGTCCTGGATGCAGCCGCCGGTCTCTCTGCGATACAGCCGGGACAGGTAGGATGGGCTGAGATCCAGTGCCTGGGCGATGTCTTCCAGATAGATCTTGTCCCTGTAGTGCTTCCTGATGTAGTCCCTGCAGCGTTCGACATAGCTGGATCCGCGCGGGGCGTTGAGGCCTTCGCGGACGCGGCCTGCCAGTTCTTCGATCGCGCGGTTGCGGTAGAGAAGCATATGGGCAGGATCTTCTGTTTCGTCACACTTGTTGATGTAGTATCCGCTGATCCGGTAGACGGAGGCTGGGGATACTCCTCCTTCGATGGCAGCCCTGGAGCAGAGTGTGATGCTTATGATCGCAACATACCGGCGATGTCTGATATCCGTCCTGGCCAGGCGGCCGCTGTCCCTGTCCATATCCTCGGATATGCGGATGGCATCTTCTGCACGCCCTTCCCTTACAGCCTGAAGAACGAGCTGTTCCTCATGATAGCTGTGCCGGTATGCTTCATCGTCGTCCACTTCCTCTTCACGCATGGTGAATGCTGTCTGTTCCTGCTGGATCTGCTTCTCTTCCTTGGTGATGATCCGGTTCAGCTGAAGGAGCTCTTCATTTTCCAGACTGGCATTCTCCAGCACGGTGTTTGCCAGCAGTGCCATGTTGCGGATCTGTGGGAGCGTAAACACCGGCAGAACGGGCAGATCCTCGCTGTCAATGCCATATGCACGGTACATCCTGCGGCGCTGGGCAGATGTCAGGCGCTGGTGCGCCATCGGTCCCATATAGATATATCCATCCCCGGCATGGAGGCCGGCGAAATAACAGTCATAGGTGTTGTGCCGCAGGAATATACTGCTCTGCGCAGCGGTTCCTTCACGCATGATCTGGCGCAGTGCCTGCGACTGCATCAGAGGGCTCTGTTTGCTGTTGTCGAAAAAGGCAGTCAGAGCCCCGTCCGGCGCTTCATAGACGACATCTACATTAATAACACTGCAAAGAATTCGGATGTGATTGTCTCTCATATGCCGTTCCTCCCAATATAAGCCAGTATATCAAAATATGAGGAAAGATACAAAAATAAGGATATCTATGTTCTTCCCGTGCATGATATCATGCACACAAACAATAGCAGGAGTAGAATCATGTCAGATATTACGAGCAAAGGAATCTGGATACAGACACCGCAGTGGACGGTGGAGGATGCGGCAAAAACGCAGCTGGTCTGTTTTCGAAGGAGTATTACCCTGCCGGCAAAGCCAGGCACTTTCCGGATCTGCATATCAGCTGCCGGGAGATATAAGCTGTACGTGAACGGGGAACTTGTCATGTTCGGTCCGGCAAAAGGCGACGCGAATGTCTGGTACTATGACGAGCCTGATCTCGCGCCGTTCCTGCATGCAGGTGGCAATACCGTTGCGGTGTCGCTTCTGGCCTGCCCTGAGGATACAGAGAAGGGGAATCACAGCCTGTTTCGGTTTGACCGGCCCAGGCTGTTCCTTAACGGACTGATGCCGGATGGCTGGCGGTGCCGGACAGAGCATGGGGTGGAATTCCCGCGTGAGGAGGAGCGCTTTGCCCCTCTGCAGATCCATGAGCAGGCGGTGGGAGATCCCAAGCTGTGCGGCTGGAAATCTCCGGAATACGATGACAGTCTCTGGGACAGCGCTCTGATCTGCCCGGAAGACAGCCTGCCCGGAGTACTGAGGCCAGACTTGCTCAGTCCCCGTCCGATCCCGGTTATGGAGAGAAAGCTGCGCACCTTCCAACTGCCGGTCAGCGAAGTTGCCCCCTTTACAAAGCAGGAATTTGTCCTGGATCCGGGGGAGGAGATCTGTGCTTTCCTGTATCTGGAGACCTCAGGCGGGCGCGGCGCGCAGATCGAACTTCTGGAGAGTGAAGGGTATGTCCTTCCAGAAGGCAAGGGTGACCGATGCGACAGTGTCAGGGGACACCTGGAAGGGTACACAGACCTCTACACGGCAGCAGGTGCAGAAAATGAATGCTATGAGCCTTACTGGTTCCGCACTTTCCGCTTTCTGCGCGTTACCGTGAGGACGAAAGAAGAGCCCATTCGCCTGCTGGGGCTTCGGTATGAAGAGACCGGATACCCGCTGGAGGAGAAGACATCCGTCATGACCTCAGACACGAGCCTGTCTCCTATCTGGGATATCAGCCTGCGCACCCTCCGAAGGTGCATGCATGAAACGTACATGGACTGCCCCTTCTATGAGCAGCTCCAGTATGCGATGGACACCCGCTCCGAGATCCTCTACACCTATGCCGTCTCTGCGGATGACCGGCTGGCAAGGCAGGCCATCGATGATTTTCGCCGCGCACAGCGCCCGGACGGTCTGCTGAACTGCAGCTATCCCAACGTAAATGTGAATGTCATACCAGGCTTTTCCATCTTCTACATCCTCATGGTATATGACCATATGATGTACTTTGGTGACCGAAAACTGGTTCTGCGCAATCTGCCTGCCATAGACCGGGTGCTGGATTATTTTAAGGAACATCTGACGCAGGAAGGGCTGGTGGATAAGATCGGCGGTGTCAACGGCAAAGCACCTTTCTGGTCCTTTATCGACTGGGCGAGAGACTGGATGGATACGGAAGGCATGCCCACTGCCGGGCTGTACGGGCCGATCACCATGGAGAGCCTGCTCTACCTTATGGGGCTGCAGACGGCACAGAAGCTGTGTTCCTGGATTGGAAATGAACAGGACGGCATCTGCAGTGAGCAGGCACAGCAGTATCTGCTGCAGGCGGATCAATACCGGCAGCAGGCACAGGCACTTACGACTGCCATCCGGACAAACTGTCTTGACACAGACGGCATGCTGACAGATGGCCCCGGAAAAAAGGAACTGAGCCAGCACTGCCAGGTATTCGGACTGCTTGCCGGGGTTCTCACGCCCGAA
>OMSN01000224.1 GCA_900313765.1 uncultured Eubacteriales bacterium | reverse complement strand
TTCATCATCTTCGTCGTCATCTGCGACGAACTCTGCAGCTTCCATACCCGCGATACGTCCGGAGTTCACTGACCATCCCATGGAGTTGCCGGGAAGCAGGAACATGTAGGAATCGTTGTAGAAGTTGCATGCATCCGCGCCTGCAGAATACAGACCCGGAATCGGTTCGAACTCGCTGTCGCAGCACTCGCAGTTCTCATTGATGCGCACGCCGCCGACGGTGCCGTATCCGCCCGGACGGACCTTCGCACAGTAGAACGGAGCCTTGGTGATCGGACGCAGATATCTCTTCTGCTTGAAGAATTCCTCGTCCACACCGTCACAATAATCATTGTACTCATCAACAGTATCCAGGAAGTTGTCAACATCGATGCCGGCCTTCTCAGCCAGTTCCTCGAGTGTATCCGCAACAAGGATTCCCTCGTTGCCGGTCTCCTGTGCCTGCTTGATGCCATCCATGAAGCCGGATACATCCGGATCCGGACGAACCAGAGATACATTGTCAACGCCGTTTCTGATGTAGTATTTCACGATGGAGCTGTCCACGATGGAGTAGCCCACAGCGCCCTTCTGCTGTCCGACTGCGTTGGACAGGAAGGTTGCGTTCTGCATGTAATCTTCATTCATGAAACGCTTTCCGTGTGCGTTGACCAGCAGGTTCGGCTGAAGCATTACGTTCGGGATCGCCTGCGGAAGCTCATCGATGCCTTCAAAGTTGGCAGCCTGCTCGATACGGACCGGAAGTTTGTCAACGCCTGCTTCCCACATCATGGTCAGGCCATCGCCGACGATACCCGGGATCGCGAAGTTGAACATATTCTTGCCGAAATCCCAGCCGGTTTCCTTCTTGATGAACTCAGGATTGCCGCCTGCACCGCCGGTGCATACGATAACAGCCTTTGCCTCGATGGTGATCTCCTTGCCATCCTTCGTAGTAGCGATCACGCCCTTGACTGCTCCGTCTTCCTTGATCAGCTTCTTTGCAGGTGTCTCCAGCAGGAACTCAACACCCAGCTCCTGTGCATGGGCATAGAGGGCTTTGTTCATGAAGGAAGCTGCTCTCGGTCCGATTCCCTGATCAGTCTTGACGATATGCCAGGTCGGTTCTGCCTGCGGGAAATACTTGAAGGCGCCTTCGAACTCGACTCCCATGTCCTCGAGCCACTCAATAGTCTCTGCAGACTGTTCGAAGTATCTCTTGACCACACGCGCGTCTACCATGTAGTGGGTGTAGGTCATGATCATGTCAAATGCCTTCTCCACCGTGATATCCTGCATATCTCTCTTCTGATATTTGGTTCCGATGCCCAGCGGGCCCATTCCCATGTTCGCAGCACCGCCGACAGCCGCCGCCTTATCGATCACCAGGACATCCGCTCCGTCCTCTGCTGCCTGAACTGCTGCTGCAAGTCCTGTGGGACCTGCGCCGACGATACAAATCTGTGTGGTGTAATCTGCCATAATGTTTTCTCCTTTGATGAATATGATCATACAGGGTACTGTCCCTGCTGTTTCCCGGTAGTATTAATCTTATGCCTGCTCGAAAGCGATCGCCTTGCCGGTCCTTGCAGACTCGCGCACCGCATCCATCACGCACAGGACTCTGCGCACCTGGTCCGGTCTGACGATGATCTCTTCTTCTCCGTTGAATGCTTTCAGGAAATGTTCAAAATACATTCTGTGAGAGACATTCACTTCCGGAAGCGGCTCTTCATAGAGAAGTCCTTCCGGTGCCGGTCCGAAGCTTCTGGTCGGTCCTGCAGCTGTCATGGTGATCCTGCCAGGTACATTCTCCAGCAGATGGCTGGTATGAACGATCCGGCCTTCTCCGCCGAATCCGTCGATGATGGCGGAACCCTTATTGCCTCCGATGAACCAGCGGCGGGCGGGTGTAAGGTAGTAAGTTCCCAGTTCAATCTCTGCTGTAACCTTGTTGGCAAATTTGAAGATGATCTTGAAGTAGTCGTCAACCTTCTCATTGATGACATTCTGAACATCCGCATAGAGAGAGACGATCGGTGAATCCACCATATTGAGGATCTGGTCGATCAGATGCACACCCCAGTCATAGAGCATTCCTCCGCCCATCTCCGGATACACGTGCCAGTCATGCATGAATCCGTTGAATCCGTACAGCTGGGACTTGATGATATACATATCGCCCACCAGGCCCTGGTCGTACACTTCCTTCATGATCCGGTAGTCCTTGTCCCAGCGTCTCTGCTGATGAACCGTAAACAGCACACCGTTCTCTTTGCATGCCTCGACCATCTCGTCGAATTCCTTCACGCTCATGGCGGCCGGTTTCTCGCAGATCACATGCTTCTTTGCAGCGGCAGCTTTCTTCACCATCTCAGGATGTGAGGGGTTCGGTGTGGATACCATCACTACATTGATATCCGCATTCGCAAGCATGTCATCGATGTTGGAATACGTCTCGACTCCTTCCGGTGCATCCTTCAGCATATCGGGATTCGTATCGGCAACCGCGATCAGGTCGATATCATCAAAAGTCGCCATCATGTCCGCATCATTGTGGCCCATGAACCCGAATCCGACGATACCAAGTTTTATTTTCTCCATAATGTGATCACTCCTTTTCTGAATACAGAAACTGCTTTGGAGAAAGTATAACGGAAGCCCGAAAAAGCCGCACTGTTCCAATTAACCTGTTTTATTCACGATTTAACATTTTTTCCTGCTGTAAAACGGCTGCATGTAATAATATCGCCATATTTTACTGTTTAATAAACTATTTCTGCCAAGTCTGTTTTTTAAGTCCTGCTGAAGGAATTCATTTTCCCATACATCAGATTAATTTTTTTGCCATTTAATTAATTATGAGGTATAGTAACAGAATAACAGATATAAACAAGTAATTGCAAGTGCAGTATTACAAAGAGGGACTCCATGAAACATTTTGGCACGGATATCATCAGAGGTCTTGATCTGTATCAGTCGACAGGAGAACGCTGCTTCTGTCATGCCTCCCACACGGTCCTGTGCGTGCTTGACGGAACACTGCAAGCATTCCAGGATCACAGGGAGTACATATTCGATGAGCAGGGTGTTCTCCTGATCCCATGCGGGAGGAGCGTAAGGCTGT
>OMSN01000225.1 GCA_900313765.1 uncultured Eubacteriales bacterium | reverse complement strand
GGATAGCAGCGGATCTTCTTCCACCCGGAAGGCGGTTTTATCTCCGAATACTGCCAGGCATCCGTGTCCGGCGCATTTACATCCAGGTGCCGGTAATAGTAATAGACAAGTTCCGTGCACTGGGCATCAGAAGGCGGATTCCAGTAGTTCACCGTTTTCCCCGCCTGCTGCCGGATCCAGGCCGAAGCCTGGGAAGGGCTGTACTGTTTTGCGCTCTTCGCGTACACACTGCAGCATGGCAGCAGAACAAGAAAGAACATTGCGAAGACGCAGCGCCGGATCCCCTGCCGGATCAGACCTGTCAGGTGAGGAGAATGTCCACCTGTTCTACTCTGCCGGAACATCTGTATCCTCCTTGGTGACAACATGCATATGCGGATAGGCAAAGGCTACGGAAGAGCTCTGATCGATCGCATGCTTGACGGCTCTTCTGATCTCAGAACATGCCGCAAAGTTCTGCTCTACCGTATGGGTCCTTACAATCCCGCGCAGATTGATTCCGGATTCCCCGAAACTTCTTACAAGTACCATCGGGATGGTATTCCCTTCTGTCCTTTCACACTCTTCCCGGACGGAAGGATTCTCCGCGATGCACTGCCTGACCAGTTCGATTGCTTCCTCGAGGTCCGACTCATAGGTCACGCTCAGATCCAGAAAGCCTGAACTGGATTCGCCCTGATCCATATAATTATTCTGGATCACCCCAAGGTCCATCTTGGCATTGGGGACGATCACCATGGCATTGTTCTCCACATTCTGGATCGTGGTGGAGCGAAGTCCCATTGTGCGGACATAACCGGTCAGGCTGGTCCCGTCGATCGTGACCATGACACGGTCTCCGATCTGGAACGGTCTGGACACGGACAGTATGAATCCATGCACGATGTTGGACAGTCCTTCCTGGAACACAAAACCGAGAACGACCACCACCAGAGAAGAGGACATCAGGATCTGCTCTGCGATCCCACTGATCGGGAAGAACAGGTTTACGATCCGGACGATGAGGACGATCGCGATCACTGCCTTGATCATACCAGCCAGAAATGCGATCAGAGCACTGGCATTGCGCTTCCGGATCGGTCTGGCCACCAGATCCACGATCTTGAACAGGACAGGTATCATGACTGCGAGGATGACTGCATAGAAAAACCTCGAAGAGAAGACTGTCTGCCAGGCAGACTTCGCCCCGTCCTTGATCTCCTGTGTATATTCATTGTTCAGCAGAGTCCCTTCTTCCGTCTGGGCAAGTGCTGCTTCCAGAAGGGGAAGGACTCCGGGAATTCTGTGGATTAGATTCAGCATACGGATATCGCCTCACAATGACTGGTATACCTGTCTCTTCTGTAATCAACATATCATACCATATTTTGGCACACTGTGCGAGTGCAGCCGCTTCTGCGTACTGATCAGCCCATGCAGTTCACACTTCAGCCATCCCTGCCATGCCCCTCAGACAGCCTCAGAACATGCGAAAGCACCGGTCCGCAAAAGGACCGGTGCTGTATTTTCCGAAGCTGCAGTTTCCTGCGATCTGCATCTCTGCCTTCAGGCAGCTTACATGAGCTGGCGGAACATGTCGATGACCTGCTCCTTGGTCGCTTCTCTCGGATTGCCCGGATAGCACGCATCATTCAGCGCATCCGTTGCCAGCTGATCCAGGTCTTCCTCACGGATCTTCTCATTTTTCTTCGGAATACCGACATCTTCAGACAGCTGTCTGACTGCATTGATCGCAGCATCACGGTACTCTTCCTGAGACATCTCATCCACACCCTTCACTCCGAGAGCACGGGCAATCTCACGATAGCGCTCGCCGGTGTAATCCCGGTTGAATTCCATGCTGATGGGCAGGAACATCGCGCAGGCAACTCCGTGAGGAGTATCATAATGTGCGGACAGGGTATGTGCCATCGCATGATCGATGCCCAGACCGACATTGGAGAATCCCATTCCTGCGATATACTGGCCAAGCGCCATTCCTTCACGTCCGGAAGTCTCGTTATTGACAGCGTCTCTCAGGTGCTTCCCGATCAGACGGATCGCTTCGATGTGGAACATGTCAGACAGTTCCCAGGCGCCTCTGGTGGTGTAGCCTTCGATCGCGTGTGTCAGGGCATCCATACCGGTGGACGCGGTAAGTCCCTTCGGCATGGAGGACATCATCTCCGGGTCGACCACTGCGTATTCCGGAATGTCATGCTCATCAACGCAGACAAACTTTCTTTCCTTCTCGACATCTGTGATGACATAGTTGATGGTGACCTCAGCAGCGGTACCCGCGGTTGTCGGGACAGCGATGGTCTTGACTGCGTGATTCTTCGTCGGCGCGACGCCTTCCAGAGAGCGGACATCCTCAAACTCCGGGTTGGTGATGATGATGCCGATAGCCTTGGCGGTATCCATGGAGGAGCCTCCGCCGATCGCGATGATGGAATCCGCGCCGGCTTCCTTGAATGCCTTTACTCCATTCTGAACATTCTCAATGGTGGGGTTCGGCTTGATGTCGGTATACAGAGTATATTCGATGCCTTCTTTCTCGAGCAGATCTGTGACCTTCGCAGTGACACCAAACTTTACAAGATCTGGGTCAGAAGCAACAAAGACTTTGGTAAAGCCTTCTTTTTTTGCGATCCCGGGGATCTCCTGAATAGCACCTTTGCCGTGATAAGAAACCGGATTCAGGATAAATCTGTTAGCCATGTTCATTTCCTTCTTTCTTAGAAAACTAGTAAAAATAACTTCCAGAATGAATTATAAAAAAGTTGAAAAGCCCACGCAAGATAAAAACTGTGAAAAAACTGTCAACTATGGTAGAATGTGGTTTCCTGAATATGGTTCACCCGGCGCCCTGGCCGGAGCCTGATACCTGTAAAATGAACAAAGCAGCCGGAGGTTGATCATGAATAAGAAAGAGATCGCAGAGATCAAGAAGCAGCTCAGTCCCACACGCCAGACCATCACCAGGATCTGCGGGTGCTACGTGAGCGCGGAAAAGGAAAAGATCACGACGTTCTCACAGAGTTTTGGGATTCTGGAGGAGGAAGAGGTCTTTAAATACCTGGATATTTTTAAGAAGAGCCTGTCCGGAACGCTCGGTAAAAA
>OMSN01000226.1 GCA_900313765.1 uncultured Eubacteriales bacterium | reverse complement strand
CGTCCGCGCGTCGGCGCCTTCAGGCTCTTCGCTTCCGCCGTCGGCACATTCGCCGCACACGAAGAGCTTCTTCATATGGGGATCTGCACAGAGCTTCTCATAGTCTGTATCGTTGATCCAGGAGATGTCGTGTCCGTCACCGGTCTGATTGTTCAGACACAGGACTGCGGTATAGTCTTCATCCAGACTTGTCAGGTATGAGAAGGCCTGATTGCAGCCTGCGGGATTCTTGACCAGGATCATCTGCAGGCGGAGTCCGTCCAGATCGAAGGTCTCAAGCCTTCCGAAAGAGGACCGGACAGTGGAAAGAGAGTCCAGGGCTTTCTGCGGGGAGACCTTCACGGCGCAGGCTGCCGCAACTGCGGCTGCTGCGTTGTATACATTGTAGACAGCGGGAAGTGCGATCGACACTTCCTGCACTTTCTTTCCGACTTGGATCTGGACCGTGCTTCCGGCTGCATCCACCCGGTCGATGGATGTGACGCAGATATCCGGAACAGGACGGGCATACCCGCAGGACGGGCAGCGGAATCCGCCCAGGTGCGCGTAGATATGATAGTCATATTTGTATGCGCCTCCGCACTTCGGACAGACGCCGGCATCGGACAGATCGATATCACCACGCTCACCGACAGCGGCATCCAGTCCGTACCAGATGACCTTGTTCGGGACGTTCAGTGCCAGAGACGCGCTGAGCGGTTCGTCCGCGTTGAGAACCAGGGTCGTCTCCGGTACTTTTTCGATGCCAGTACGGATCTCTTTCAGGGTGTTCTGTACTCCGCCATAGCGGTCGACCTGATCACTGAACAGGTTGGTGACAACGACTGCCTTCGGGTGGATCAGAGGAACGACCTGCTTGAGCGCAGCTTCGTCACATTCCAGAACGGCATAGTGAGTCTTCGGTTTGCCGGTCCAGGTGGAATTGCAGATCAGGTCTGCCGCAATCCCCTTCAGAAGATTGGCGCCGGACTTGTTGAGCAGGCACTCTTTTCCCGCGGACTCGATCGCGTGCTGGATCATATTGCAGGTGGTCGTCTTGCCGTTCGTACCGGTCACTACGATGATCTCCATACCCGAAGAGACGACTTCCGGGATCTTTGGCGCGATCTTCATGGCAATCTCACCGGGAATGGCAGTACCGCCCCGGCCTGTTTTACGAAGGACGGTGCGGACCATTTTACAGGATGCAATAGAAACCACTGACTGCAGTGGATTGGGTCTGGACATGTTATGTACTCCTTGTCTGGTTAATTCGGACCGCAATGGTCCGTGACTGTCCCTACCATAATTATTTCCGGACCTGCTGTCAAGATTTTGTGAAGGAGAGCGAGATGTGGTATTCTGTTACCATGCAGCAAGGAAGACAGATGAGGTGACAAATTATGACATGGGAATATAACTTCTTATCCTGGGTACAGGAACATCGTGTGGCAATCGTGAATCCGATCATGAAGTTCCTGTCTTTTCTGGGAGACAAAGGCTGGTTCTGGATCCTGGTGGCTCTGATACTGCTGATGATGCGACAGACAAGGCGGACCGGAATGGATATGGCTGTTGCCATGCTTCTCCTGTTTATCGTGGGAAACCTGATCCTGAAGAATGTGATAGACCGGACCCGGCCGTATGATCTGTACCAGTCGCTGATCCCGCTTGCCCCGAAACCGCATGATGCATCCTTTCCGTCGGGGCACACCATGCATTCTTTTGGCGCAGCGACGGCAATCTTCCTGAACGATCGCAGGTGGGGGACCGCCGCCCTGGTCCTGGCATTCGGGATCGGCATATCACGGATGTACAACGGCATGCATTATCCGACCGACGTGCTTGCAGGCGCACTCCTGGGGGTTGCCGCGGGATGTCTGGCACACTGGATTGTCGGCCGGTACATGGACAGCAGGAAGAAACATATAGTATAATTCAGAGAGAAAAAAGTATCAGTCAGGAAAGGAGCAGAACATGGAATTTACAGAAGTAGTGAAGGGCAGGTATTCCTGCAAGAAGTACAGTGACCGTCCCCTGGAGAAGGAGAAACTGGATGCCATCCTGGAGGCAGGCCGCGTTGCTCCTACTGCAAAGAATCTGCAGGAGCAGAAGGTGTATGTGGTGCAGTCAGCTGAGATGCTTGCGAAGATCGACGGCGTGACTCCCTGCAGATACGGCGCACCGACGGTACTGATCGTGGCATTCGACAAGAATAATGTATTCACCTATCCGGGCGGAAAGAGAGATTCCGGTATTGAGGACGCGACCATTGTCGCTACGCATATGATCCTTGCCGCCTACAACGAAGGTGTTGACAGCTGCTGGATCAATTTCCTGGATCCGGAGAAGATGGCTGAGGTTCTCGGACTTCCGGAAAATGAAGAGGTCCTGATGGCGATGGATCTTGGATATGCTGCAGAAGGCGCAGGTCCGCTGCCGAACCATTCCAGCAGGAAAGATCTCACAGAGACTGTAAGCTATCTGTGATCTTATGTAAGACTGACCCCGGAGTCATTTCCAATTAAGGAGGATTCCGGGGTTTTGTGTCCGGAGGAACAGGAGTACCAGAGAGCAGGACGATACTCTGTCAGGGAGACATCGTTTCGGAGGAATCCATTATGTTGTACAGCTGCAATTCATGCGGGGCATCCATGGTCTATGACCCGGAGAGAAAGGCGCTGGTCTGCCCGCAGTGCGGATCCGAACAGAAGAGCATGACGCAGGCATCTTCCATGAAAATGGAATGCCCCAACTGCGGTGCTGCCTTTGAAGGCGCAGAAAGGAAACTGATCTATCAGTGTCCCTACTGTTCTTCCTGGGTGAGTGTGGACGCAAACCTTGCTTCTGACAATGCACCGGTGAAGATCACTCCGTTCACCTTTGGCAGGAAGGCTGCGAGACAGAAGATCCAGGATGCATTCGACCGCATTCCGTTTCTTCCGGATTCATTTCTGAAGGATCAGGATGGAAATGATATTGAAGCACTGTCCGCACCCCCTTTTTGTGCATTTAGGTCTTGCAAAAAACACTCCGGGAACTCTGCTTACAGCCATCGAGATCCCAGTTCTGCCATAGTTTTCGGCTACAAATCGGTTGTAGTAT
>OMSN01000227.1 GCA_900313765.1 uncultured Eubacteriales bacterium | reverse complement strand
GGCTACAACGGAAAGGAATTCACCTGGGAGGTACAGAAACTGAAAGGTGCTTCGTTTGAAGTCCGCGCGGCAGAAGATATCTTCACACCGGATCATCAGAAAGACTCAGACGGGAACCGCCTGATTGTCTACAGCAAAGGGGAGCTTGTCGATACCATTACAACCGGCGATGACGGTATGGCCGTGCTGAAGGACATCCCGCTTGGCAGCTATGAGGTGCGTGAGAAGAATGCTCCTTACGGATACACACTGAACGCTGAGCCGCAGGGTGTTTCCTTTAGCTATGTGGACCAGAATACGCCGGTGATCAGCAAAGAACTGACCTTCTCCAATGAGAGGCAGAAGGTATCCATCACTACCAGGAAACTGGACAAGGAAACCGAAGTGCCGGTGGCCGGTGCGGTGTTCGGACTCTATACGGACGAGGATATCATGCTGGGAGATAAGACACTGGTGGAGAAGAATACGCTCCTTCAGGAGATGGAGAGCGGAAAGGACGGAAATGCGGTATTTACCCTGGATGTTCCTCTTGGAAAATACTGTGTGAAGGAAATCAAAGCGCCGGACGGATATTACAGCTCGGATGAGGTCATCCCTTATGATGCCTCTTACCGGGGACAGGATATCCCGGTAGTAAAGCTGACGGCTGACAAAAAGAACGCGCCGACAGAGGTGGACTTTACGAAGTCGGATATTACCACCGGTGTGGAGCTGGATGGCGCGACGCTGAAAGTACTGGATGATAAGGGCAATGAGATCGAGACCTGGACATCTGTAAAGAATGAGCCGCATGTCATCAAACGCCTGCTGATCGGAAAGACCTACCGTCTTCGTGAGGAATTTGCCCCGTACGGATACCTGGTTGCAAACGAGATTGAATTTACGATCGCGGATGACGGAAAACCGGTGAAGGTGGACATGAAGGATGAGGTCCCGATCGCCAGACTGCTGATCAATAAGAAGGGAGAATTCCTGGATAAGATCACTATGCTGGATAACCTGAAGGGAACCGTGGAGTTCTTCTTTGATTACATCAGCGGCAGCCTGAAGCCGGTCACCTTCGAGGTATATGCTGCGGAGGATATCAAAGCGGCGGATGGCGAGAGCGAGGATTACTTTAAGAAGGACGAACTGGTTGCCACGATCACGACGGATGACGACGGAATTGCCATGGCGGATAATCTGCCGGTCGGCAAGTACTATGTGAAGGAAGTCGAGACAGCGTATGGCTATGTGCTGGATGACGAGATCCGGTACGTGGACCTGTCATACCGCGACCAGAACACACCTATCGTGACCTACGATGAAGCCTGGCAGAACGCAAGGCAGAAGGTTGCCGTATCCGTCCTGAAGAAGGAGAAGGATACGGAGCGTCCCCTGAAGGGCGGTGTGTTCGGGCTGTATTCGAGGGAGGATATTCTCTCGCAGACAACCGGCGATGTGCTGCTGAAAAAGGATGAGCTGATCGAACTGAAGACAACGGATGAGAACGGCCTGATCCGGTTCATCGCGGATCTTCCCATTGACGGAAAGTACTATGTGAAGGAGCTGCACGCTCCGGCCGGATTTGTCTGTACGTACGAAGTGAAGGACTTCACTGCTTCCTACGAGGGACAGGACCTTATCAGCGTATCTTACGACTTTACCTTCGAGGATGAACCTACCACTGTTGAGATCACGAAGTCCATCCTGACAACAGGGGAAGAACTGGAAGGGGCGCACCTGACAGTTACGAATTCCCTGGGTGAAGTGATCGATGAATGGGTATCCGGCAAAGAACCCCATGTGATCAAGGAACTGGTTGTCGGCCAGATTTATACGCTGACTGAGACAAAACCTGCTGACGGTTATGCGACCGCTGAGTCTGTCGACTTTGTGATCGGAGAGACCGCCGAGGTTCAGAAAGTGGAGATGAAGGACGATGTGACGAAGCTTGAGATCACAAAGAGCGATATCACGAACGGAGAGCCCGTGATCGGTGCCGAGCTGACTATCACGGATGCAGACGGCAATGAGGTGGCGAAGTGGACGACAACGAAGGAGCCCTATTACATCGAGATGCTTCCGATCGGGACCTATACCCTGACGGAAGTGACAACGCCGGATGGCTATGCCACAGCCGAAACCATAACCTTCGAGGTGAAGGATACTGCCGAGATTCAGAAGGTGGACATGAAGGATGCCCCGATCACGGTAGAGATCTCAAAGAAGGATATCGTGGAAGGTGAGAACGGGCAGGAGCTTGCCGGTGCGAAACTGGAGGTGAAGGATGCGGACGGCAATGTCATCGAGTCCTGGGTATCCGGACAGGAACCGCATAAGATCTCGCTGCTCAAGCCCGGAAAGTACACGCTGACTGAGGTGACGGCACCGAAGGGATACGAGGTTGCCGAGAAGGTTGAATTCGAAGTGAAGGATACGGGAGAGATCCAGAAGGTGACGATGTATGACGCACCGAAGGAAGAAACCGTGGACCTGACCGGTAAGAAGAAAACCACAACAACCGGCGGAGGGTATACACCCGGACCGGGAGGAACGACCAGTGTTGTAACACCGCCTGTCAAGACCGGTGATGATACACCGATCATGCTTTGGGTACTGCTTGCAACGCTTGGACTGTTTACCGGAGGGCTTGCCATCTCCCTTAAGAAGAAGGGAAGGATTGTCTGAGGCAGGCAGGAAAATGAGTAACCATTATCAGAGAGGACAGCGTAAGAACTGTTCTTTTTTATTGCCCTGGTGAAGGCGGAGTGATCCGCCTTCGCCGGAAAGGAGGCTGAATTGAAAAGACAGAAGAAACTGATCAATAAGGCAGCTGCCCTTGGCGTGGGTCTGTCTGCGCTTTTTGCACAGACAGCATCCGCTACGGCAGTTGTCACACAGAAACTGGGATCACTGAACGAACTGGTCCTTGGGATTGTCACGGCTGCCGGCGTGATCGTGCTGGCCTGGGGCATATTTGAGTTTGCTACGGCCTACCAGTCCCATGACACTTCGCAGCAGACGATGTCGCTGAAGAAGGTGGTATCCGGCATCATCATGGTGACGGCACCGCAGATCATCAACCTG
>OMSN01000228.1 GCA_900313765.1 uncultured Eubacteriales bacterium | reverse complement strand
CGATCGACGGCATCCATAAGGCAACGCAGATCGATACATGGTTTATCGACAAGATCGCGATCTTGGTCGCAATGGAGAAGCGGCTGAAGGAAGAGCCTCTGACAGGAGAACTCCTGCGCGAGGCCAAGCGGCTCGAATTCACGGACAGCGTGATCGCGCAGCTGACCGGCAGAGAGGAACATGATATCCGTCTGCTCCGCACCGGTTACGGGATTCAGGCATCCTTCAAGATGGTCGACACCTGCGCCGGAGAATTCGCAGCGCAGACGCCATACTATTATTCAATCTATGACGGAGCAAACGAGGCAGGGGAGATCAGGGGTCAGACCCCCGCTGAAAGGGGTCAGACCCCTAAGGTGCTCATCCTGGGTTCAGGTCCGATCCGGATCGGACAGGGAATCGAATTCGACTTCTGCTCCGTACACTGTACCTGGGCATTCCAGAAGGCAGGGTATGAGACCATCATTATCAATAACAACCCGGAGACCGTCTCCACGGACTTTGATATTGCGGACAGGCTTTATTTTGAGCCTCTGACTCCGGAGGATGTGGAGAACGTAGTGCGCACAGAGAAACCGGACGGCGCTGTAGTCCAGTTCGGCGGGCAGACTGCAATCAAACTGACAGAAGCCCTCATGAAAATGGGCGTCCCGATCCTCGGAACGGATGCGGACGACGTGGACGCCGCGGAGGACCGTGAGCGTTTTGATGAGGTACTGGGCAGATGCGGTATCCGCAGGCCAAAGGGCGATACAGTCTTCACTGCTGACGAGGCCAAGGAGGTAGCCGCACGTCTGGGGTATCCGGTACTTGTCAGACCTTCTTACGTTCTGGGCGGAGCCGGCATGAGGATCGCCATCTCTGACGAGGATATCGATCAGTATATCGGCGAGATCAACCGCTACACCCAGGAACATCCGATCCTGGTCGACAAATACATGACCGGCAAGGAGATCGAAGTGGATGCAGTGTGCGACGGCACCGACATCCTGATCCCGGGCATCATGGAACATATTGAGCGCGCAGGCATCCACAGCGGTGATTCGATCTCCGTGTATCCTGCAGCGGATCTGTCCGACAAGGTGAAGGAGACGATCGTTTCCTACACCAAACTGCTTGCCAGGAACCTTCATGTGATCGGTATGATGAACATTCAGTTCATCGTTCAGAATGAGGATGTCTACATCATCGAGGTCAATCCGCGCTCCAGCCGTACCGTTCCTTACATCAGCAAGGTGACGGGGATCCCGATCGTGCCGCTTGCGACCAGCGTGATCCTCGGAAAGAAGATCCGTGACCTGGGCTATGAGCCGGGCCTTCAGAAAGAGGCAGACTACTACGCCATCAAGATGCCGGTGTTCTCATTTGAGAAGATCCGTGACGCAGATATCTCACTGGGACCGGAAATGAAATCCACGGGAGAGTGCCTGGGCATCGCGAAAACCTTCGATGAAGCCCTGTACAAGGCCTTCCTGGGGGCGGGGATCCGCCTGCCGCAGTACAGGAACATGATCATCACCGTCCGTGATGAAGACAAGGAAGATATCATCGATATCGCCAGACGGTTTGAGAAGATCGGCTATAAGATCTATTCGACCCACGGCACCTGGAAAGCGCTGCGCGCATCCGGCATTGACGCCCGTCAGGTCAATAAGATCGAGAAGGATTCTCCGAACCTGATGGACCTGATCCTCGGACACAGGATCGATCTGGTCATTGATACGCCGCCGCAGGGCATAGAACATCAGCATGACGGATTCGTGATCCGCCGCGCTGCGATCGAGACCGGCGTAAATGTGATCACCGCTCTGGACACAGCCAATGCACTGATCACATCGCTGGAGGATAATTCCATCGAGAATCTGACACTGGTGGATATCGCAAAACTTTGATACAGACCACGTCTATTAGAAACACAGCAGGTTTGAATGCATTAGGAGCCGACTGGTCTTTGCAAGAAATGTGACGCCGCGAAGCGACCACGCTTCTATAGGAGCGGGAGCGGCGTCAGTTATTTCGCAGCAAAGTGAAGGCAGGCGACGAGCATAAAACCTGCTGTGTTTTGTAAGGACGGGGCAGCATTTACAGCAGTTACCACTTGCATTCTTCCACGATTCCAGTAGAATAGGACAGGATAGGAAAAACCACAAACGCAAGGAGATACAGTACACATGATCAGTGTTAATGACGTAACACTCAGGCTTGGAAAGAAAGCCCTGTTTGAGGATGTCAATATCAAGTTCACCGAAGGAAACTGCTACGGTGTGATCGGCGCGAACGGCGCCGGCAAGTCCACATTTCTGAAGATCCTGTCCGGCGAACTGGAGACCTCCAGCGGCACTGTGACGATGACACCGGGCCAGCGCATGAGCGTTCTGGAACAGGACCATTTCAAATACGATGAACAGATCGTCCTTGATACGGTCATCCAGGGCAACGCACGCCTCTTCGAGATCGCGCGGGAGAAAGACGCGCTCTATGCGAAGCCTGACTTCTCCGATGAGGACGGGATCCGTGCCTCTGAGCTGGAGACTGAGTTTGCTGAGATGAACGGGTGGGAAGCAGAGTCGGATGCGGAATCCCTTCTGAACGGACTCGGGATCCCGACGGAATTCCACCAGGCAGTCATGAAGGATCTGACCGGCAACATGAAGGTCAAAGTCCTGCTTGCAAGAGCCCTGTTCGGCAATCCGGATATCCTTCTGCTCGACGAGCCCACCAACCATCTTGACCTGGATGCGATCGGCTGGCTGGAAGAGTTCCTGATCAACTTTGACAATACCGTCATCGTTGTATCCCACGACCGTTATTTCCTCAACAAGGTCTGCACCTACATTGCCGATATCGACTATGGCAAGATCCAGCTCTATGCCGGCAACTACGACTTCTGGTATGAATCATCCCAGCTGATGATCCGTCAGATGAAGGAAGCGAACAAGAAGAAGGAAGAGAAGATCAAGGAACTGCAGGAATTCATCCAGAGATTCTCCGCCAACGCTTCCAAGTCCAAGCAGGCGACGAGCCGCAAGAGAGCACTGGAGAAGATCCAGCTGGATGACATCCGTCC
>OMSN01000345.1 GCA_900313765.1 uncultured Eubacteriales bacterium | reverse complement strand
ACTTCGCAACCAGAACTGGAGTAAACAGCAGGCCGATGATCATAGGAATATTGATCGCCCATGAGAATACGCCAAGAAGGTTGGCATTCTTAAGTACATAGGTCATGTAGTATATGCCCATGTTCAGGGTTGCGGTATAGATCTGCATCAGAATATATGATGCGCAGATCATCAGATAATACTTGTTCTGAATCAGAAGTTTGAATGCGTCTATAAGGGTATACTTCTCTTCAACGCCTGTATCCTGCTGAACATCTTCGCCTTCTGCAAGCTCTTCTGCGGAAAGTTCCCTGACAGACATAACGGAGATTGTGTTGGAGATCACACCGACGATCGCGTAGATAATTGCAACAGTACGCCATGCTGCCGCCCCGCCGCCGAAGTGGGCCACCAGCCCGACCGTAATGGTCTGGATCAGCATACTGGTGCCAAATGCGAACATAAACCGGATCGAACCCATCTGGACACGCTCGTTGTTGTTTTTGGTAATCAGAGCTGTCAACGCAGAGTAGGCAATGTTGTTTGCTGTATAGAAACCGGCATTCAGCAGCGTATATGCGATGAAAAACCATGCATACTGGGCTGTTGCACTGGCTCCGGCTGGAATGCAGAAGATGGCCACAAGGCAGATGGCGCAGCCGAAATATCCATAGAACATCCACGGACGAGCTTTTCCCATCCTGGATTTCGTCTTATCAATCAGCGATCCGAAAAAAATGTCACTTACACCGTCAAAGAGTTTTGAAACCGCGATCAGTGTACCAACGACACCTGCATTCATGCCAACCGTGTCTGTCAGGAATATCATGACAAACGCTGACAGAAGAGCATTCAGTTCCTCATTTCTATCTGTCTGATGACTTTTGTTTCACAGGACTTCCGGCTTCAGAATGAATGTAAAGTGATAATTCTGTCCGCAGACCTGATATTCCGGCAGAAGATCAGGTCCGCAGCTCTTTGACCCGATGCCTGCCATCCGATGGTCGATACACAGAACTGTACTGCTGCAGGGTTCCAGCTCATAGTTGTGGCGTTTATGTTCAAGTTCCTCCTGGGTGAAAACGGAAACATTGAAAGAAAATGTCTGGTCAGTATCCTGATCCGCACAGGCGACGGTAAAACTCAGGTCCTTTCCTTTGACGGATACATAATCGCAGTCATAGTGGCTGCCGTTTTCCTGGGGGCGGATATAATCCTCGTGCATGGACGCAGCCGTTCCTGTATAGCAGCCATGGCGTCCGGAATGATGTTTGTCAATGTATGTCTCCCCGGGTCCCATGCCGTAGTAGCTGACCTGATCCATGTCTTTATTGAGAAACAGTCGCAGACCGATCCGGGGCAGGTTTTCTATCTCCGGGTCTTTGACTGCCTGGATATCAAAATGGATGCGGCCATCCGGAAAAACGGTAACCTTATTGTTTATCCGGAGAATTGGCTGAACCGACATGGCAGCGACAGCCTGACGGATATTGACTGTTACAGGAATGTTTGCGCTGTCTTCGTTTATCTCTGCCGGATCCATCAATGCAACCTGGTAAGCTCTGGTCACGGTATGATCAAGCCGTTCCCATTTCCATCTGGCTGCGAGAGATCCGTCATTGTCTGTAGGAGCGCGCCACAGGTTGAAGTCTGCAGGCCGGTCGATCAGTTCACGAGACTGATATTGGATCGAAGTGAAGAGCCCGGAGAGGGTGTCCAGTCTATAGGTGAAGTCTTCTCCTTCGAATAACAGGAACCTGCCATCTTCTCTGATTTTGATCCGGCGGCCTGTACCTGATTCTGACAGAATATTCGCAGCAGTTATCGCTCTGGGCCGGGCTGTGGGGATTCTTATCTCATCAAAACCAAGCTCATGTCCGGCGGGAAGACTGCACCACTGGGTTTTGAGTGCATAGGTAATCGTAAGGAAACACCTTCCCCGGTCCGGTATCGAGAAAGACAGTGGAATGTCTCCCTTGCCATGAGGGGCTATGGAAGGAAGATCTGCTATACTTCCACTGTCGATCCGGACGCCGTCGAGGGTGAGAGACCATTCTGCACGGATGCTGTCGGCAGGGTCTGTAAAGTCCATATGGTTTTCCACGGTGAGGACTTTTCTGTCATGATCG
>OMSN01000229.1:3088-4364 GCA_900313765.1 uncultured Eubacteriales bacterium | reverse complement strand
TACAGGCAGCCGCCACAGCAGAAAGATTGCGGCAGCTGCAATCAAGGCAGGGAGTATGGTCAGGATGGCCAGGACTCCTTTTTTCTGAGTTTGTTCCATAGACAAATCCCCTTATGAGTGTGGATCCGGTCCGGCCCAGATAACAAGGGCGGCCAGGGCACGCAGTGCCTCTGACCGCCCTCATCAGTAAGAATCCTTATACCGGATCAATTATCAGCCATATCGACAGTTGCAGGATGATCTGTTGGATCGTCTCAGCCCTGCTCTGCGACCCAAGCATCCAGGGATTCCTGATAGTAGTTCAGAAAATCCTGCATTCCAGCTGTATCCAGCTCTTCAAGCATTGCATCCAGATTGCTGATATCGGAAGATCCGCTCTCCAGACCGTTCTCATACTTGGTAAGGACTGCCTTCAGTGCAGTGATCTCATTTGCAACCGGGTTGGTATCCACAACACAGCCATAGTACGGAGAGATCTCAGCTGCCTGCATATTCTCAAGTGCTCTCTCACGGAAGTCTCCGCCTGCACCCTGTGCCGGATATGCGTTGAACTGGTTGCCGAAGAAGAAGTCGCTGTTCTGATATTCCTTGGTGTCGAGCAGGCAGGCTTCGCCTTCCTCGTTGAGCTCATAATCACGTCCTTCGATACCATATACGAACAGGTTCTCGATATCCGGATTGGTGTACATCAGGTTCATGAAAGCGACAGCTGCTTCCGGCTCTTCGGAAGTGACCGGTACTGCCCAGCCCCAGGAGTTACCGTTGGAAGTCTGAATCGGAACATCAACGTACGGTACGCAGACTACTTCATAACCGGTAGCATTGGTCTTCGCCTGCTCTACGCCAAACTCAGACTGTACGATGTAGGAGAAGGTAATTCCGTTCGCCATCTCGGTATCAGCGGTATCCTGTGCGGTAGCTGCATCCTTGTAGACCAGATCGCTGTTGTACCAGTCGATGACACGCTCAATCGTTGCACGGTAGTCGTCAGATGCGAAGTAGTTCTCGACTTTTCCTTCCTCATTGACTTTGATGATACGGTTTGCGTCATTCAGGACATCGAATCCATAGTTGCCGGAGAACTCATCCGTTGCGGTGTCGATGTACATACCATTGATGACGTTGCCCTGTGCGTCCGCGTTGCAGACCATAGCGGTCGTCTGCATCTCTGCCGGAAGGGAATCCTGCGCGTCACGAACCTGCTCAAGGAGTGCCTTGTAATCAGACCAGGACTGGATTGCCTGAGCCTGCTCGGTAAGTCCCAGCTCATCCAGGA
>OMSN01000229.1:0-3065 GCA_900313765.1 uncultured Eubacteriales bacterium | reverse complement strand
ATACGATATGCCGGTACGCCATAGATGGTATCACCGACTGTCGTAGCTGCGATGTACGGAGCCATCAGCTCAGCCATCTCAGGAGCATACTCATCGATGTACTCGGTGATGTCCGTCAGCTGATTCTGCGCCGTAAAGGTTGAGAAGCTGGTGGTCGGGATCGAGGTCAGCATGCACAGATCGATCGGATTCGAAGTGTCAGTCATCATCAGCGGAACCTGGGACAGATAGGTCTGTACGTCCATGATGGTGTAATTGACATGAACGCCGATCTCTTCTTCCGCGATCTCGTTGATTGCGTCAAGAACTTCTTCCTTGCCGCCTTCACCGAAGAAACCAAGGCCGACCATATTGATCTCGACGATATCGTCAAAACCTTCAGCCGCTTCTTCACCGCCGGCAGCTTCCTCTTCCTCTGCATATACGCTCATGGAAAATGCAGAGAAAACCATTGTGGATGCAAGTAACAGGGACAGTAACTTTTTCTTCATTGCTTATCCTCCTTTTGCTGTCCGGTCAGTCCGCCACATGCGGCGCGATCATTTCCGGACATTTATCTGTTGTTTAGAATTTACATGAAAAATGCGTTCCACTCGATGCATTTCTTAACATTTTCCATCACTTATTTTGTCTTGAATCCTTTGATTCTGCTGTATCAAAACGTCCTCGCATGTTAAATGTCAATATTTTCGTGCGTGATTTTGACATTTGCCCCTCGAAAACGATTACCCCTCTTCTTTTCGAAGAGGGGCAATGCAAAAACTGTCATATGAATATTATACCTGCCTACAGCTCAATTAAGATCCTTCCGGAAAGATGTGAATGCTCAGGATGGCGTTTGTCTCCAGTGTATAGTCTATGGTAAGTTCCCGGTTCTGCACCTGCACGGTATCCATGGTGATCTGCGGTACGCATACACCCTGAAGATACTCAATATCCCTGACATTCAGTGCGTCCGACAGTCCCATATGCTGCCATTCATTCTGCACACACCCATGTCTTCGGTCGAGCAGACGTTTCTTTACATAGTATCTTCCGTTTTCCACATTCCGGATCACAATCCGGAATGCCCGGGTCTGATAGTTGAAAAACTCAACTGATTCGCGAACGACAGCATCTGTGTCTTTCCGGATCTCATAATAGTTCTCTGCAGGATGTGCGTAATTATGGCATACGATCCGGTAATTGCTCCGGCGGTTCGTGGTGACGACCATATTCTCATCCTGTGCGATGAGATAGGGATCCAGCTGGCTGAAAAAGGCAAAACCATAAAACGCCGGTTTGCAGATATTGCCCTTTGTCAGAAGGCCGCCGCGGCCGTCGATCAGATGCTTGGTATCATAGTAACCGGAGGTAAGGTCCAGCCCGGGCCAGTATCCGGCCACATCCACCCGTCCCATCATCTCCATCAGGGACTTGACCACATAAGCGCCTTTGAAGGAACTGTCATTGATCATGTCACGGCTTCCCGGAGTAAAGTTCCATTCCGATACATGCAGTTCCCCGGTCCGAAGTTCATTATCATCCAAGACATGTCTCACCTTATCCAGGAACAGGACATTGTAATCCGCAGTCTTCCATACGGCCTGAGCAGGGTCATCTGTGAATTCCCTCAGGAAACCATTGTCAAAGGGATATATATATACTGATATGAAATCCGGCTGGTTGAACCTCCTGCTCCACAGACGGATCAGTTCTTCAAATTCCGACCGGTTTTCGCGGTTCGTACCGACCCCGCCGATCCTTATTCCCGGAAATGCATTTTTCAGCCGGTTGTAAACAAGATCAAAATTATCCAGGTAGAGTGATAAATCTGTCTCTTCTACCCCCATCCACAGTTCCAGATACCAGCTCTCTACAAAAGTGTGTCCGTAGAGCCATTCATAGTGGCGGAGCATCGCCTCCATACAGTCACAGTACGCCTCTATTGTCTCGAACGGACGCTTGCGTTCTTCATAGTAAACCGGCCTGAAATAATCGGAATTGATCTGGATCGGCTTGAATCCCAGTTCCAGATAAGGACGCAGATGGTTGTCATACAGAAACGACATGACCGCGTCCATCACTGAGAAGTTATAGTTTCCTTTCCCACTGTAGATGAAGACCTCGGGGGACCACAGGTCCCAGATCCGGACAGTCGGAGAGACTGATGGCAGGGCAGCCTTCATCGATCTGGCGGAGAAAGCTTTTGTAAACCCTGTCCCCCTGGAGACTGTCCTCCTTCAGTCCTTCTACAGTGACCTTTCCCCCTGTCAGGTTGAGAGCGTCAAAGAAAACGGCGTTTGAATAGTCACCTTCCACACATACATTCCGGGGGGAATAGGTCTGGTTTCCCGGAATGGCGATCGTGTGGTCATCCTCCCACAGAATATTCACGCCGAAGGATTGGAGGGCCTGGATTGTCATCAAGATGTAGGACCGGCTTTCCACAGGGCCGGTGAGGATGATCCGGCTGTCTTCCTGCAGAAGAGGAAGCACGAAGAGCAGACCGCTGATAAACTGACTGCTGATATCCGCCGGAACTGTATATTGGCCGGGAGAGAGTAGGCCACAGACCTGAAGGCAGTTTTCTTTCAGCCGGAAACGGAGACCGCGGTCAGAGCAAATTTTTTCATAGACTGAGAGCGGCCTTCTGAAGAGAGCGGGGCTTCCTGTCAGCGTCATGGGCTGACCGCTCATCAGACAGGCGGGAATCATAAACCGGAGCGTGCTGGCACATTCTCTGCAGGAGAGACGGGCAGGCTTTTGTATTTTCCGTATATCGATGCCCTTTACTGTCACTTGCCTGTCCTCGAAATCAAGCTCTGCTCCCAGCGCTCGCAGGCAGTCCATTGTAGCCAGGATATCTTCTGACAGATCCACGTTGGAGACCAGACTGGTCCCCTCCGCGAATCCGGCACAGATCAGCAGCCGGTGGGCCATGCTTTTGGAGGGCGGCGCGATTATATGCCCATGCGCTTTTGAAGGTGAGATCGTAAGGATCATATTTGTATAAGTGACCTCCCTTTGCCGGAATGGTTTGGCGGGTGCTGCGGATGATCAGACAAGGTAACGGAGTCTTTCCA
>OMSN01000242.1 GCA_900313765.1 uncultured Eubacteriales bacterium | reverse complement strand
GATCTTCGTTTCGAAATTGTGCGGAAGTTTATCGGTCTTCACAGTTTCTTCGTATCCACAGTTCTTGCAGACATGGGACTGTTTGCCCTTCTTCGTGCAGGTAGGTTTCCTGAGAACCTTCCATTCACCGAACTCATGAGGCAGTTTGTCGATCACCTGGCGGTCTTCACGGCCGCAGGTCTTGCAGGTACGGGTGCGGGCACCCTCTGCAGTACAGGTTGCTTCCTTGACAATCTTCCACTCTCTATAGTCATGAGGCACGCATTCGATGGACTGCGTCTCCTGAGTTCCGCACATGCTGCAGGTACGGGTTCTGGAACCTTCCTTTGTACAGGTAGGGTTCTGTGTGACGGTCCATGCGCCGAAGTCATGTGCGATCCTGCCGATAGACTGTGTCTCCTGGGCACCGCATCTGCTGCAGGTGCTGGTCTGCTGACCTTCTGAAGTGCAGGTTGGCTGTACGGTGACCTGCCATTCTCCGAATGCATGGCCCAGAGCAGGTACATCCTTACCTTCCGCAGCCTCACAGATGGTGCATCTTCTTTCCATCATTCCGTTTGACGTGCAGGTCGCTTCCTGTGTTGTTGACCAGTCTGTCCATTCATGCGGGCAGTATTCCGGCGGCATGGTGTTGGTAACATCGGATCTCTTGACCCAGCCATCTGTATCCCCACCGAGAGCAATGTGGACCCATGTATCATCAGCGTTCAGGAGAGTGCCTGATTGTCCTCCGCTCAGGGTTCTTATGATATTGGAATCATCATCTGCATCTTCATAGACATTGACACTATTCTTGTTGGCGTAGATTTTATCATTTGCATAGGCCGCCAGCGAAGCCGCCAACACAAGGATCAGTGTAATAACAGGTATCAACAATCTTTTCTTCATAGCATCTCCCTTTCTGCTGCACCCTGCAGCAATGTGTATACATAATATATGTGTATCCTCCGGCCATCGCCGGACGGTCTTTTCCTTCACCGGACAGTCTGTGCTCTTTGCCCGGCAATAAGATATACGCACAAAAGACACAAAATCCACACAATCATGTATAAAAATACGGCTTTATTCTGAGCGCATAAACAAAATAAACAAGTAAATGGCACTTGCTCAAAATAATCTGGCACTCATAAAGTTCCTTTTATTTATTTTATCAGTTTATTTAAAGGTTGTCGCCATAAAATCAGAAAAATATAAAAAATGGCAGAGACCAGTTGGCCTCTGCCTTCCCGCAGTAATCTGTTTTACATATCGGTTATTCCAGATTCAGTCTGTGATCGAGCAGATACCAGCACAGGAAGCCGTAGATGGCAATCTGGATCAGTGTGACCAGCGTCTCGATCTGCATATCCTGAACGCTCAGAAAACCGGCAGTACTGGCGGAGCGGATGAACCCGTCCGGGAACAGATGCAATTTGTTGGAAACAAAACTGAGCAGCAGTTCGATCAGTCCGAAACCGAAGTAGGCAAGTACGCTGCCGGCGAGCCTGTGGGAATGGAACTGATGGCCTACCGCTATGGCGGCGTAGACCTTGACCAGACTCTCCATTACACCGGCGATCATCATCACACACAGCCAGATGACCGGAGTGAGAGAATATGCCGGGGAGATCTGCTTCCATATCTCACGCACCTGCCGCAGGAATTCCGGAACATTGCTGGTGATGGCGACCATCGCAAAACCGGCAATCACACCAGATACCACACCGATGAACATCCACAGGAAAGCGCTGAGCGCCTTGCTCAGAATGAGCTCGTGGGTTCTGGCAGGAAGCGTAAACATCAGGTAGCCTTCCGTGCCCAGCAGATTCTTGTAGAAGCGCTGGATCACCATGACGATCATGACGACACCCACCACCAGGACAGCGGCACCGAACAGAATTCCGGTCAGGATCGCGAATTTCTCTGCAATGAATTTTGCCATTCCGCTCATATTCATGCGAATGTTGAAAGCAAACAGGCAGGCGGCAAAGATCATGACTGCATACAGGGGGAGCATGATTCTTCCCATCGCCTTTATCTCATGTTTTAACAGTTTTCCTAACATCTGAAGACCTCCCTGAAGTATTCGTCCACGCTCTTTCCGGTCTCTTCCCGGATATCATCTACGCTTTTGTGAAGTACGATCTGGCCTTCCTTCAGGAAGACTGCCTCATCCAGCACAGACTCCACATCCGCGATCAGATGAGTTGAGATCAGCACCAGCGCATTCTCTTCGTAATTGTTGAGAATCGTGCGAAGAATATAATCCCTTGCCGCCGGATCCACGCCGGCGATCGGCTCATCCAGCAGGTAGACCTGTGCCCTGCGGGACATGATCAGGATCAGCTGCACCTTTTCCCTGGTTCCCTTGGACATCTTCTTCAGTGGCTGATTGTCCGGGATGTTCAGGCTGCGGAGCATTTCCCGGGCTCTCTGCAGATCAAAATCCGGGAAGAAATCACCGTAGAAATGCAGAAGGGCATCCGTCTTCATCCATTCCGGGAGGAAATCCTTATCCGGAAGATATGCAATCGCCGCCTTAGTCACGACGCCCGGGTTTTCCCCGACGATCCGCAGTTCTCCCGAAGTCGGCTGAAGGAGCCGGTTTGCCAGCTTGATCAGCGTCGTCTTGCCGCTGCCGTTCGGTCCCAGCAGCCCGACGATCCGTCCGCTTTCCAGCTGAAGGCTGATCCCCTTCAGGGCGGTGACCTTTCCGTAGGACTTTACCAGGTCCCTGCATTCAAATATCACGCTCATTATCCAATATCCTCCCTGTTTATCGTACCATCCGTCTTCTTTTCTTCTTTCAGACTCTGTTCGAGGGCTGCCAGGATCTGATCTTCTGTCAGCCCCAGACTCTTCAGATTCCCGATCAGGATCCGTATGCTGTCCGCGGCAAGGGTACTGCGGATCTCGCTGATACGTTCCTGATCCTGCGTGACAAACTTGCCGGTCGT
>OMSN01000284.1 GCA_900313765.1 uncultured Eubacteriales bacterium | reverse complement strand
AGATGAAGAACTTCCCGGAAGGCAATGACCTGGGACCGTGGGATCCGAAGCACTTCGACGTAGAGGATACTGCATTTGCCATGATCACCATGAAGAACGGAATGGTCATCTACATGGAAACTGCATGGGCTACCAACCTTCAGCAGTCCGCAATCGGCGTAGTCGCTGAGATCGGCGGAAACAAAGCCGGTGCTGACATGGTGGGTCCGGGATTCGAGAATCATGTCCGCACCACGAAGATCGTAGACGGCAAGCTGACCACCTCCACAGAGAAGATCGAAGAGCCGATGAACATGAACGAATATGATCTCATGCACTGGATCGACGCGATTCAGACAGACGGCAATCCGCTCATTCTCCCGGAACAGCAGGCAGTGGTCGTTCGTGTTATCGAAGCGATCTACAAGTCCGCTGCAACAGGACAGGTTGTGTATTTTGACTGATGGATTCAAAACAACTGTTATCACATAAAGGAGGAATTAAGATGATGAAAAAACTCGTAAGCCTCGCTCTTGCAGCTGTGATGGTTCTGTCCGTTTCTGCAAGCGCATTTGCAGGAGAGGCAAAGTCTGCCAACGCAGACCCTGCAAACACAGAAACATCGGATGAAACCCTCGTGATTGCGCTGTCCGCTGAGCCGTCCGGACTGTGGGGCGCAGGTGTCGGTAAGGTGGAAAATGAGATGCAGATCATCGGAGCTCCGCTGCTTGACACACTTGTAACCGCTGACAGGAACACCGGAGAGATCCTTCCGAACCTGGCCTCTTCCTGGGAGTGGATCGATGACACACACTGCCGTTTCACTCTTCGCGACGATGTCACCATGTCTGACGACACACCGCTGGTAGCAGATGACGTTGTCTATTCGGTCAACACATGGATTGAGTTCAGCGGAAACACAGATACCGGCCGTTTCCTGGCAGATGCATCCGCAGAAGACGAGCATACGGTAACGATCGGCTTCAATACAGTTGCTCCGGACTTCCTGTCCATGATGACATGGTCAAACTTCGGCATCGTATCCGAAGACGAAGTCAACGCTCTCGGCGGCCCGGAAGCTGCCAATACCAATCCGGCATTCGGCTCCGGAAAGTATCGCTTCAAAGAATGGAATCACGGATCCGACATCGTACTCGAGAGAAATGACAACTACTGGAATCCGGATTACAAGGGCTACTTTAAGGAGATTAAATTCATCTTCACAAATGACGCAGCAGCACGCGCAATGGCTGTCCAGTCCGGTGATGTACAGGTCGCTTACGACATGCCGATGGCCATGGCGTCCACCTATGTGGCAGATGACAGCGTTCAGGTTATCGCTCACACCTTCGGTCAGAATACCCGTGTGTGGTACAACATGGGACCGAACGCAGGTCCTACCGCTGATATCCGCGTAAGACAGGCAATTGACAAGGCTCTGGACTTCGACGCGATCGCTATGGTCGGAACCGCCGGATTCGGTGAGGAAGTACATGGTACATTCCCGGCAGAGAGCAAGTATTACAATGAGATCTTTACCAAGGAAGAACGTGCAGTGGATATCGAAGGCGCCAAGGCCCTTCTGGAAGAGGCCGGATATGGCGACGGACTGGACATCTCCATCGTCGGCATGCAGGATCAGAATCCGGTATTCACAGTCATGCAGGAGAACCTGAAGCAGGCAGGCATCAACCTGTCCATCGAGATCGTAGACACTCCGCAGTTCGTAGAGCAGGCCAATGGCGGCACTTACGACATCATCCATGTAGGAGACCTTCAGGATGCAAGATATCCGACAATCTTCAGTTCTCTGCGTCAGGCACAGATTGATACCTTCTGCATCGGCGGATGCAAATATACAACTCCTGAGATCGAAGAGATGGTCGATGCAGTCATCCAGGAGCCGGATGAAGAGAAGGCGAAAGAAAACGCCAAGACTCTGGAAGAGTATCTGAAGCAGGAGATGATGATCTCCAACACCTATCCGGAAATGCACGCAGCTATCACCGGCGCGGACATTAAGGGATACAGGACCATGGAACGCGGCTTCCTTGATGCTACCGGTTTCTACAAATAAGTGTAATCGTACTCCTGAAAAACAGAATCAACCTAAACAACAGCCAGGCTGCTTCCGGAAATCCGGAGCAGCCTGGCTGCATATACACAGGAGTCCTGTTCCTATATTTATTATTCTTTACATAGATACTCTCTCATAAACCGGTACGCCTGCTCCATCGCCTCTGCTGCTCCTTCTGGAGAAAATCCATGGCCTTCTGTGGGCAGTGCTTTCAGCCTTGCATCCGGATACTGCTTCACCGCTCTCTCAGAATAGGAAATAGGTACAACCGGATCCTCTGTTCCGTGAATGATGAAGACAGGTTTTCCAAAGCCTCCAATCTGCTGAAAGGTATCCATTCCGCACGCAGCCTCCGCATAACAGCGCCCAA
>OMSN01000231.1 GCA_900313765.1 uncultured Eubacteriales bacterium | reverse complement strand
ATGGTACCGGATGGATTGCCTGCGGGCAGGACGCAACAGCCCCGGCAAGCGGTTCCGTCACCGGCGTGAAGGGAAATGCGGAGAGTGCGTATGCAGTATGCAATCAGCGGGAAAACAAGGTTCGGCGGCCTTCTCGGAAGCCCGGTCGCTCACAGTCTGTCACCGGCGATGCACAATGCATCGTTTCAGAAACTCGGGATCGACTGTGTCTATCTGGCTTTTGACGTGACACAGGACAGACTGGAACAGACAGTCAGGGTGTTGAGGGAACTGAACGTATTCGGTTTCAACCTGACGATGCCGTGCAAGAAGACGGTCATCGGAATGCTGGATGGCCTCTCGACAGCGGCGCGCCTGATCGGGGCGGTCAATACCGTGGTGAATCAGGACGGGAAACTGATCGGGCACAATACGGACGGCATCGGATATGTGGAATCGATCCGGGAGAATGGCATTGAGATCGAAGGGAGCGAGATCACACTTCTGGGAGCCGGCGGAGCTGCAGCGGCAGCTGCCGTTCAGATGGCGCTTGATGGAGCCAGGAAGATCCATATCGCGAACCGCAGATCCCGGTCCTGGGAAGAAGCCGGTAGGCTGGTGGATACGATCAACCGGGAGACCCAGTGCCGGGCGGATCTGACAGACCTGTCGGATTCCGATGCCCTGGCCGAGCGGATTGCAGCCAGCAGCCTGCTGACCAATGCCACGTCTGTGGGGATGGCTCCGGGCGTGGATGAAACACCGATCCGCGACCTGTCTGTTTTCCATCCGGGCCTGACCGTAAGCGATGTGATCTACAATCCGAGGGAAACGAGACTGATGCGGGATGCAAGAGAGCAGGGGTGCAGGGCATACAATGGAATGTACATGCTTCTGTACCAGGGCGCGGCTGCGTTCCGGCTCTGGACCGGCCGGGAGATGCCCGTGGAGTATATCAGAGAACAGTTCTTTTCCTGATTCAGAGGAGGCAGCAATATGAACCCGATCACTGTCAGAGATCTTGTACTGGGAGACGGCAGTCCGAAGATCTGCGTGCCGGTTGTCGCGCACACGGCACAGGAGCTGGAAGCGGCACTGGATGCCATTGACCTGCAATCCTGCGACCTGGTGGAATTCAGGGCGGATTTTTATTTTGAAGAGGATCTGTATGCCCTTAACAGGATCCGGGAGAGGATAGGGGAGCGCCCCATCCTCTACACGATCCGTACGAAGGAAGAAGGCGGCGAGATCGAGATCCCGGAGGATGTGTATGAGGCAAGGATTCTTGCGGCTGCGCCTTATACAGACCTCGCAGACATCCAGCTGGGGAGGCTTCACACGAAGATGTCCAATAAGGCGCTGCACAGCACGATCATCCAGGATCTTCATAACCTCGGGGTGAAGGTCATCTGCTCGTGGCATGATTTCTCGGGCACGCCGGATGCTCCCGAGATGGTCCGGAAGATGGTCATGATGCAGGAAGAGGGCTGCGACATCTCCAAGATCGCAGTCATGCCCAGGGACAGGGCAGATGTTGCGGAACTGATCTTCGCATCCCTGGAGATGCTGGAGACCTATGCAGACCGTCCGTTCATCACAATGTCGATGGGAAGCCTGGGCAGGATCACCCGGGCAGCGGGAGCCTTCACGGGAAGCTGCATAACATTCGGTATGGCGGGACAGGGTTCAGCCCCCGGACAGATTCCTTCGTCAGACCTTCGACAGATCCTGCAGGCGCTGGGATGATGCGCTGTCTGCAGCCATATTCAGTGAGAAAGGGCGACACTTGGCACAAAGTGTCGTCTTATTTCTGTCATGGGCACGTGGTTGTATTTTGAAATAAAATGCACACTCCTGTAAACTCGTATCCATATTCGGGCAGATTGCCCGTGATGTTGATTGATAGGAAATGATTGGGGTGAGAACAGTTGAGCATACTGGAGAGCGTACTGATCGTCGCTGCTTTGTTCATGAATATATTTCTCATAGGCCAGTATGAAGGATCCATGGTGCGTCATCTGAACTGGACGACGATCGGTGTGATCTGCCTCATTGTCGGCGTATTCGAGACAACAGCCATGTGGGCAGGTTATCTGCTCACGAGAATCTCATTTTTCTCGAACAGCGAGTCAGAGGATCTGAAATGTTTCTGCTATTTCGTGGCAGCTGTCCTGTTCCTGCTGATCGCAGTGTACATGATCTATAAGGCGATATGCAGGACACCGATCCAGGAGAGACTCAGGGAGATCGGTTACAGGAGGATCGCGCAGGAAGTCATACTGGTTGCCGTATTCACGTTCATGGCCGGGATCGGCTGGGGATTCATCGGACACAATATCTACATGGCAACCGGAGTGGTCGGATGCGCGACCATGGCAGCAGCCGTCTGCGGCATCTATGTCGGTTACAGTCAGGGATGCAGGATGCGCTATGCAATCTATGGGATAGGCGGTGCGATGCTCGCCTTCGTCGGAGTCGACATACTGGTACGGTACCTGTGATAATGAACGAGTGACAGGCCCTGTTCAAAAGGGATCTGCTGGGGATTGCACGGGACTGTGCGGCGTGCTATACTTTGTGACAGGGAAATAAATGCGAGTACACGCATGCATGAAAGATGCAGTACGTAGTTCGCAAAACTATATGGAACTATGCAAATCCTTACAGGGCTTACAGAGCCTTATAGTGCCAGGCTTTACTTCTTATTCTGCAGGCTTTACATTTTGAAGGCTTAAATTCAGAAACCTGAAATTATGAAATCTTACATTCTGTCCGGCGCGGAGAAGCCCAGCACATCTATACACTGCGCGAGGACTCTCTCTGTCAGACTCAAAAGCGCGATCCAGGCTTCCTTCCTGGCAGTGTCCTTTTCGGTAAGGATCCTGGTCGAATGATAGAAAGTGTTAAAGTCGTTGGACAGCTGGTAGATATAGGCGCAGACCCTGTGGGGCGCGCAGTCCGCATAGGCTCCTTCCATCATGGCATTGAAGCCGGCCAGATCCATCATCAGTTTTTTCTCGACGGGTCCCGCAGGCTCTTTCAGCTCAAGGGATGCAGGATCCTTTGCCTGCTGTCCTCTT
>OMSN01000233.1 GCA_900313765.1 uncultured Eubacteriales bacterium | reverse complement strand
CGAAGGCCAGGAGAGGGTCAAAGCCATGGGCTTCCAGGCAGCCTGTGTCGGAGCAGGCATGGTGGTGACGACTGTATGCGCAGGTATCCTCGGAAGAAGCGGATTCCGCAATTCTTATTTCATCAATGTGATCGGATTTATCTCCATGATCCTTCTGATCGTGTGTCTTCCGGAGACAGGAGTTGCTAAGGAAACGAAAACAGAGAAGATCCGTCTCAATGGCAAAGTGTTCCTCATGGACCTGTTTGCCCTCCTGGAGTTCTTCTTCCTGATCACCTACACAACGAACATCGCAATGCATCTGTCAGGTGCGCTTGCGGGCAATACATCGGTTTCCGGCACACTCTCCGGGATCTTCTCCGGTGTTCAGATCGTGGCCGGGATCCTGCTGGGAGCCATCACCGCAAAACTCAAAAAGTATACTCCGGCAGCTGCCATGCTCAGCTTTGCGGCAGGAGCTGCGCTGCTGGCACTGTTCCCGGGCAATATCGTGATGCTGACGGTCAGCTCCATTCTCTGTGGAATGTCGCAGGGTGTGTTTATCCCGACGGCATCCACCTATCTGTCCAACCATGTGGCACCGGTGGCGACCGCACTGGCTGCCGCGACGATGACGGTGGCAATGAATGCAGGCCAGCTGCTCTCCCCGGTGGTCCTGAACACGGTTGCAGCCAGGATATTCGGTGAGACAACCACGACTGGCGTATATGCGATCAGCGCCTGCGGCATGGCAGTCTGCGCTGCGGCTATGTTCCTGTGGAGGCATTTCGCGAAGGACTGATGAAACGGTCTTCAGCCGGATTGCCGTTTTAAAACGGAAAAAGAGTACTTGAGCATCCCTTCCTCTTGCGGTACGCTGTGATCAGATAAGAAAACAGCATTACCGGAAGGAGGAAGGGATGAGTTTTCATTTCTTTGTAAAAAGTAATCTTGAGTTTGGCATCGGATCAGCTGCGGTTCTTCCGGAACTGATCAAAAAGTATGACCTGAAGAAGGTCATGGTCATCTATGACGGCGGCGTCAAGGCTGCAGGTATCGCTGAGAAAGTGCTGGCAGAGGTGAAGAAAGCACAAGCCCCGTATGTGATCTTTGACTCCGTGATTCCGAACCCCACCAACGAAGTGGTGGAAACAGCGGCGGCACTTGCCAAGGAAGAGAAGGTAGACGGCTTTGTGGCAGTCGGCGGCGGAAGCAGCATCGATACGGCCAAGGCTGTAAATGTCCTGATGACGAATCCCGGCACGATCGGAGAATACGGCGGCATGAATATGGTCAAGAACCCTTGCCTGCCTCTGATTGCGATCCCGACCACAGCCGGAACTTCCAGTGAGATCACCAACGTCAGTGCTCTGATCGACACGCAGAAGGTTGTCAAGTATGTCGTGATCGACGATAAGATCACTCCTTCCGATGTGATCGCTGATCCGGAATTCACAAGGACGGCACCGGCCGGCGTTACCGCTGCAACAGGTATGGATGCCATCACACATGCTGTTGAGAGTTATATCTCCAATATGGCGACGCCCCTTACAAAGTACAACTCCCTGAAGGGTCTGCAGATCCTCTATCAGAATGTTGAAAAGGTTGTCGCGAACGGAAATGACATGGAGGCAAGGGAACAGATGATGCTTGGATGCGTCATCACAGGTTTCGGATTCTCCAACGCCAATCTTGGATTCGTACATGCCATCGCGCACACGCTCAGCGCTCACTTCGGTCTTGCGCACGGTATGGCGAATGCATGTGTACTGCCTTATGTTATGGCTTACAATTCAGAAGCGGTACCGGAGCTTATGGTGGAACTTGCGGAGGCGATCGGGCTTGAGAAGACCGGCGATATTGAGAAAGACCGTCTGCTTCTGGCCGATGCTCTGCTGGATCTGATCCGCAGACTGAAGATCAAGACCCTGTCAGAACAGGGAATCGAGAAGAAAGACTTCGAGATGCTGGCAGATGATGTCCTGAAGGAGCCGGTACTCGGATTCAATCCGCGTCAGGGCGTGACAAAAGAAGATGTAATTGCAATTCTTGAGAAAGCATATTAAGAATCACCTGTTGATCCATACAAGGAGGAAATGATCATGGAAAAGAGAAAAATGGCACTGTGCACACCGATCCCGGAAGATAAGCTGGCTTTCATCAAGGAGCAGTGTGATATCACGATCTGCGGCGAGCTGAAGCATGGCAAGGGCAACGTCACAGAGGAGATGACCCGTGAAGAGTGCATGGGAAATGAGCTGGTTGTCCTGGGTGACGAATATGCCGGCGCAGATACCATCAAGGCATGGGCAGATGCAGGAATGAAGTTCCTCGGCGTTGCAAAGGGAACACCGGCAACCGTCGATTATGACGCGATCGCGGATGCAGGTCTGCAGCTCTCCTATACCCCGGGCCGCAACCGTGTAGCAGTCGCGGAGTTCACCATCGGCCTGATGATCGCAGTTGCAAGAAGGATGACGCTCAGTGCAGCCGGCCTGATGAAGGGTGAGCATACTTCTGAGGCATGTGATATCTACGATGTCCCGGATGTCAAGAATGTTACCTTCGGACCGCTGGATGAGAAGCATCCGTTCGTGGACTATGGTATCGGATTCGAACTGTACGGCAAGAAGCTGGGCATCGCCGGATACGGCGCCATCGGCCGTGAGGTTGCTGTCCGTGCAAAGGCCTTCGGCATGGAGATCCTGGCTTACGATCCGTTCCTGGATCCGGAGAAGATCAAGGCAGACGGAGCGATTCCGGTAGATCTGGACACCATGCTTGCTGAGAGTGATATCGTCAGCATCCACCTTCCGGTCATTCCTTCCACCAAGGCAACCGTCAATAAAGACTGGTTCAGCAAGATGAAGAAGACCGCGATCCTTGTCAACACTGCAAGAGCCTATGATTCCTTCCACCAAGGCAACCGTCAATAAAGACTGGTTCAGCAAGATGAAGAAGACCGCTATCCTGGTCAACACTGCAAGAGCTTATGTCGTGGACCAGAAGGATCTGATCGAGGCACTTGAGAACGGAGACATCGGCGGCGCTGCCATCGACGTATACTGGAAAGAGCCGGTTCCGGTCAACCATCCGCTGCTGAAGATGCGCAACGTAGTCTGCACGCCTCATATGGCCGGCCTTACCACCGACGTTGACGGATGGTCCGGAAAGATGATGGGTGATGAAGTCATCGCATACCTGAAGGGCGAGCCGAGAAAGTTCCTGTGGAAGCTCAGGAAATAAGTAAAACAGCACCAGAAGTATCGATAATCAATATACGGAAAGGAAGAGACTGATATGGGAGCAAGATGCTGCGCCGGAAAGCAGAAATATCCGCATTTATTTGAACCGATCAGAATCGGAAATATCAGACTGAAGAACCGCATCATCGCTGCGCCGACCAGCCCCAGTATGATGACCACAGAGGGACATTTTACTCCTGAGATGATT
>OMSN01000236.1 GCA_900313765.1 uncultured Eubacteriales bacterium | reverse complement strand
CCTGACATGTCGAAGGTCTCCTCGATCACCCGCAGGAGGCGATACATCTGATATGGCTCAAGCGTCGTCGGCGTCCCTCCGCCAACGTAGATGGTCTGCAGCTTCTTTCCCGGAAAACAGCTGCCTGACGTGCGGATCTCTTTCTCCAGCGCGTCCAGATATGCGTCCACCTGCTTCTCCCACAGTTTCAGAGGGCTGGAAGAAAATGAACAATACAGGCAGATGCTCGGACAGAACGGGATGCCTACATACAGGCTGAAGCCCTCCTGCGGCCGGATCTTCTCCAGGATCGCAGATTCTCTGTGCGCGATCTTTACCGCCAGATCCGCTTTCCTGTCGCTTACGAAATAAGCCTCCTTCATCATCCGGCGGGCATCAGCCTCTTTCGTTTCTGCATCCCCGCCCGGAGTCCGGAGGAAATCCATCACAAGCTTTACCGGCCGGATCCCGGTCAGATTGCCCCAGGGAAGATCCCTTCCGCAGTAATCTCTGAGCATCTCATAGAGGACCCTCTTGAGTGCATTTTTCATCCTTGGACGGGTTTCCGGTGTCTGGAAAGACCGTTCGAAGCTCTTTCCGCCCTCGCACAGCTCCTTCAGGCACACCTGTGTGGTGCTCTCAGTCTGAATCTGCACCAGCAGGTCACTGTCCTGCGGGATCTCCTGGTCCGGGTCAAAAACACGTGTCGGGATTCCCTGGAAGAAAGCGATCACAAGGGTATAGACATCGTATTCATAGCTTCTGTTATCCAGTCTGACCGCTATCGCGCCGATTTCGTTCATGTCATTCCTCTGTATATTGTCTGCTTCATTTTCATTTGTCTAAAAATGACCGACATCGCAGGATTGCCGATGCCGGTTTCAGGTCTGTTGCTATGTTCAGTTCAGGAAGAAATTGTATTTTCTCTCGTGTCCGATCGTGGTAAGAGGACCATGTCCGGGATAGACGACCACGTCATCCGGAAGTGTCATCAGTTTCTCTTTGACAGATGCGATCAGCTGTCTTCCGTTTCCGCCCGGGAAATCGCTTCTTCCTACTGATTCGCAGAACAGCGTGTCTCCCGTGAAGACCATCTTCTCTTCCGGGAAATAAAAACACCCTCCGCCGACAGTATGTCCGGGCGTCAGCAATGTCTTCATCACGGTCCCGAGTACGTGGACTTCCTGACCATCTATGAAGAACATGTCCGGCTCGATCACTCTGGGATGTCCGAAGGACAGGGACAGATTGTACTGAACAGATTCAGCGAATTCTTCCTCTTCCTTCATGATATAGACCAGTGTCCCGTATGCACGCTTCAGGTCATTGACAGAACCGATATGGTCATCATGCCCATGCGTGATATACACAGCCACAGGATGAAGGTCTTTCTCCTTCAGCCGCTCATCCAGTCTGCCAAACCCATCCGATGGGTCTATCACGATACAGTCCCGTGTATCTGCATTCCACAGGATATAGGTATTGGTTGGGAGCATTCCCAGCTCCAGACAGTCAACTCTGAGGTTTGCCATAGATCACCCTGTTGTCCTCTGTATGTCGATCACGCTCTCCACCTGGCGGATCTTTCCGATCAGTTCCGAAAGTGCATCCTTGCTCGGCACATCGAATTCATAGGAGATCGTTGCCGTCCCCTGCTTCGTAGTGCGCGACGTGACGGAACGAACATCGATATGACGTTCCGTGAAGATCTTTGTGATATCTACCAGCAGGCCGGTGCGGTTTCGCGCGAAGATCCGGATCTCTGCCAGATACAGTTTCCGGTCTTCACCCGTGTTCTGCAGAGTATTCTTCGCCCATTCCACATCGATCAGGCGGAAGCGGTCTTCCTCCGGCATGTTCAGCACATTGATGCAGTCTGTCCTGTGGACGGTGACACCTCTTCCTCTGGTAATGAATCCGACGATGTCATCCCCCGGAACAGGGCTGCAGCACTTCGAGAGTCTGACCGATACATCATCAATCCCCTTGACGATGATACCGCTGCGGGATCGCGTTACCTTGTCTTCCCGCGTCCTGCTCTGGCCGCCCTTAAGGATGTCCTCATCCGTTACGGCTCTTGCATGATCGCGTTCATACGCCTCCTGGAGTTTATTGACGATCTGGCCTTCCTTCAGGCCGCCGTGGCCGATCGCCGCCAGGACGCTGTCCCAGTCCCTGAAGCCATATTTTCTTGTGACGTATTCCGTGTATTCGGGATGCGTCAGTTCCGCATAGCTCAGGCCCTTCGTCTTGCAGAAGGATGACACCAGTTCCTTGCCGCGGATGATGTTGTCTTCCTTGCGCTCATGCTTGAACCACTGATTGATCTTATTCTTGGCCTGGGTGCTCCTGACAATCTTCAGCCAGTCAGCACTCGGACCTTTGGAATTGGAGCTGGTGATGATCTCGATCCGGTCTCCGTTCTGAATCTGATAATCAATGGTGACCAGTTTGCCGTTAACTCTCGCGCCGACCATGGTGTTGCCGACGGCTGAGTGAATGCTGTAGGCAAAATCGATCGGTGTGGAACCGTTGGGAAGTGTCTTCACATCGCCCGTCGGGGTAAAACAGTACACACTGTCATTGAACAGGTTCAGGTCACTCTTGAGCAGGGACAGGAACTCCTTGTTGTCGGATTCCTGCTGCCATTCCAGGATCTGGCGAAGCCATACCAGCTTCTCCTCCTCCTGCTGCTGTGCGTCCACCTTCTTCCCATCGGAAACTTCTTTGTATTTCCAGTGGGCTGCGATACCGTATTCAGCAACACGGTGCATGTCGAAGGTCCGGATCTGGATCTCAAACGGCGTCCCGCCCGGTCCGATCAGAGTCGTGTGGAGCGACTGGTACATATTCTCCTTCGGCATCGCAATATAGTCTTTGAACCGACCCGGAACCGGTTTGTACATCTCATGGATGATACCCAGCGCCGCATAGCAGTCCTTGACCGTATCCACAATAATGCGGACTGCAAACAGATCATAGATCTGATCGATGGTCTTGCCCTGGTTGACCATCTTCTTATAG
>OMSN01000237.1 GCA_900313765.1 uncultured Eubacteriales bacterium | reverse complement strand
GGCGATCTGTCCTGCGGAATATTCATCCGAACTGGTCTCTCCGAGATACTTATAACCAAGGCCGCTGTCACGCAGCAGCTGCTGTGCTTCATTTTCTGTCTTGCCCAGCAGATCCGGTACCTTGACCGTCCCCGCCGTCAGATCAATGGTCACGCCGCTGTCCTTCTCTGTGGAATTCGAGCCGCCGGATCCTCCCAGGAGATCAAATGTATGGATGATCAGATAGAGGATCAGAGCGCCGACAGCCAGTGCAACGATCACAGAGATCACTGTCACGATCCGGTCGGAACCGCTCTCGTTCTTCCTGCTGCGTCCGCGTCCTCTTCCTCTTCCGCGGCCCCTGTCTGTCTCATCGATCAGATCGTCTGGATCATAGTCATCGCGCTCGTCATAATATGCATCCGGATCATTCTCATCGCCGGGATACAGATCCCGGTCATCATATCTGTCATCAAACAGCCCCGGGTAGGATTCCGGATCCTGCGACCTGCGGTTGATCTCCTCCAGATCCTGTCTGGAATACTTGTGAGTCGCCCCCTGAGGATTCTCAGACGCGATCCTTACAAAATCACCGTTCGGATTCACCAGGGATTCCTTCAGGTCACGGATCAGCTGCGCCATATTCTGATAGCGTCTGTCCGGACTCTTCTGTGTACACTTCAGGATGATCTGCTCGATCGCCCGGGGAAGATCCGGGATGATCTCTCTGGGGGACAGGATCTCCTCCTGCAGATGTTTGAGAGCGACTTCCACCGTAGAGTCCCCGTCGAAAGGCACCCTGCCGGTCAGCATCTCATACATGGTGATACCGAGTGAATAGATATCGCTCTTCGCATCCGAGAAGCCGCCTCTTGACTGTTCCGGAGCGCTGTAATGCACTGAACCCATGACATTGGAATTGATCGTATCGGCACTCGCTGCCCTGGCAATTCCAAAATCCGCCACCTTGGCGGTCCCGTCGGTAGAGATGATGATATTCTGCGGTTTGACATCCCTGTGGATGATCCCGTTGTTATGCGCAGCTTCGAGACCGGAGGCTACCTGCAGGCAGATCCCCGTTGTCTCGCGCACAGACAGACTTCCCTTACTCAGGATGTAGGCCTTCAGCGTGATTCCTTCCACCAGTTCCATCACGATGAAATAAGTCCCGTTCTCCTCGCCGACATCGTAGACATTCACGATATTCGGATGGGACAGACCGGCTGCCGCCTGCGCTTCCACGCGGAACTTGGACACAAACTCCTTATCGCTTCGCAGCTCAGGTTTCAGCACCTTGATCGCCACAAAACGGTTCAGTTTGTGATCCCTCGCACGGAATACATCCGCCATTCCGCCGGATCCTATGCAATTGATAATCTCATACCGATTCTGAAGAAAATCGCCTGCATTCAACATAAACGCTACCTTCTGTGATCTGCAACTTGTCGGTCTATACAGCTCAGAACTTCGCGAGCACAACGGAGATGTTGTCTTTTCCGCCCGCCCTGTTCGCTGCATCTATCAGTTTTGCCCCAGCGTCCTGGAGACTCTGTGCTCCCCGTACAATGCGGAAGATCTGTTCATCTTCCACCATGTTGGTGAGTCCATCAGAGCACAGGAGCGCGATGTCGCCCCGATTCAGAGCAACATCAAAATAATCCACTTCCGGATCCTGGATCTCTCCGATCGCCCGGGTGATAATATTCTTCTTCGGATGATTCTTCGCCTGTTCCTTCTTGAGCTTGCCGGCACGGACCATCTCTTCAACCAGGGAATGGTCATGTGTGATCTGTTCGATCCGGTCGTCATCGATCAGATACAGTCTCGAATCTCCCACGTTTGCCACGATCAGGCTTCCGTTCTCAGGCGTCGCCGCAACCAGCGTCGTCCCCATGCCCTCCAGGGCCGGATCCGAGGAAGCCTTGGATGTGACAGCCTTGTTCGCCTCCCTGATCGCTTCAGAGAGGACCTTGACTGCCCCCTTATGAGAAGATGCCTGGATTGAATCCACCATGGTCTCCACACACAGACGCGATGCAAGGTCGCCGGCGGCCTGTCCACCCATGCCGTCCGCGACGATCAGAAGGCCCGCCAGTGTTCCGACACTGTGGTTGGAAGCATAGACAAAGTCCTGATTATTATTCCGTTTTAATCCGACGTCTGTCTGACAATAGGAATCCATAAACCTTATCTCTCCAGATAACTCCTTCTCAGCTGGCCGCACGCACCGTTGATGTCGCGGCCCATTTCTCTCCTAATAGTAACAGAAATCCCTCTTTTTTCAAGCGCCTTGCGAAAGGCCTCGATGTCCCTCCGGTCCGGTCTTCTGAAGGACCTCTCCTCGACCGGATTGACAGGGATCAGATTGATATGGCAGTTCATCCCCCGGACCAGGTCCGCCAGCATGGCGGCATCTTCCCGGGATGTATTCTCCCCTTCCACACAGCTGTATTCGAAGGTGATACGCCGGCCTGTCTTGTCAAAATAATACCGCATGGCTTCCAGCACTTCCTCAAGGGGATACTTTCCCGCGATCGGAAGCAGCCTCTGCCGCTTCTCCTGATTCGGCGCATGGAGCGAAAGCGCCAGCGTCACCGGGAGTCCCTCATCTGCAAGCTCGTAGATCTTCGGAACAATGCCGCAGGTACTGACTGTGATGTCACGAAGGCTCAGTCTCTCCCCTGCCGGATCTCCGATGATCCGCAGGAAACGTACCAGATTATCGTAATTGTCCAGCGGCTCCCCGCTTCCCATGATCACCACATGTCCGACACGCTCCCCGGCATCACGCGAGATCTGTGTGATCTGGCTGAGCATCTCGGATGCGGTCAGATCCCTCACTCTGCCTCCGATCGTGGACGCGCAGAACCGGCAGCCCATCCGGCAGCCGACCTGGGATGATATGCACACCGAGATCCCGTAGCTGTAACGCATCATCACCGATTCGATCACATTGCCGTCTTCCAGGGCGAACAGATACTTCTTCGTCCCATCGATCGAAGATGTCCGTACCTCCA
>OMSN01000286.1 GCA_900313765.1 uncultured Eubacteriales bacterium | reverse complement strand
CACACGGTTGAACATTGCTACAATGGAACATCCCAGAGAGTAGGTGACCACTCTGGATATCGACGGGTTGCAGGGAAGGGATGCGAGGATCCCGTGGGATACAGCGTCATGGGAGATACCGCCGAATGCAAGGAGAATCAGGATGAACCCGCACATACCGAAGGTCTGCACGGCAAGCCCGCTGACAGATCCGCCACACAGAGCAACGCGAACCGTCTCCCCGATCGACCGGGTTCTGCGCGCCGTATCCGCCGTCCGGACATTGGCATAGGTCGCACTCTTCATACCCAGCACACAGGCAAAAGAACTCATCGCACCGCCAAGCAGGAACGTCAGTCCGCAGGTCTTCTCGATAAACAGTGTGATCAGAACCGCAACAATCGCAAGCACCGGTATGATATGCCTGTATTCGGTGACCAGAAATGTGGAAGCTCCGGAACGGATGATCCCGGCAAGCTGTACCATCTCATCCGTCCCCTCCTTCAGTTTCCGGATCCTGAGATAGCTCAGCAGTATATAGACGAGTGACAGACTCAACAGACATAGGATTATTATATACAGCATAAGAAAAATCCTCCGATGTCAAACTTGTTTAGATAAGTTGAGTATAGCACAATTTTCCGACAACACACCGAATAATTTATGTTTTTCAGACTACAGTCCAAAAAATGATCCGTCCGGTTTCCTTCCCGTTCGGATCATTTTTACAAAGGAATATTTATTTATACGCAGCAGACACCCGTTCTGTCAGGTCCATTGAATCCGTTTCATCTTATACCGGAACCAGGCAAGTGATATGGCATCGGTAATGATATCCGTTTCATCTTATACCGGAACCAGGCAAGTGATATGGCATCGGTAATGATGTCTCCTGTGATCTGTGCCCAGACCAGACCGTACATCCCGAAGAGTGTGTTCATGAGAAACAGCAGGGGGATGTAGAGCACAAGCTGACGGATGACTGCCAGCGACAGCGCTGTCTTCCCCTCTCCCATCGCAGTGAAGGAGAAGACCAGATGAAAGGCGATGAACATGAACGGCGTCGCGAGACACCTTGCCCGCAGGAATCCTGTGCCGATCTGAACCGTTGCTGGGTCAGATATGAACAGGTGCATGATCTGCGGCGCGAAGAGTTCATACAGGGTGATGCTCACTGCGGCGACCCCCAGTCCCAGAAGTCTGGAAAACCAGATGGTATCGGTCATCCTTTTCTTGTTCTTCGCCGCATAGTTATACGCTATGATCGGGATGATCCCCTGACAGATCCCGATCCCTGTATTGAGCGGGATCCGCTCTGCCTTCAGGATGATTCCGATAGCGGCAAGGGGAATGTCTCCGTATCCGGACATCAGTTTATTGATCATGATTTGCGACAGATCAAACAGCAGATTGGAGGTGCCGCCCGGAAGTCCGTTGAGAAAGATCGAGCGGATATGCTCCTTTTTCGGAAGCCCTGCACGCGGGGACAGCGTCAGCACGGTTGTCCTTCGCACGCTCCGGATCACGATCAGGAAATAGATCAGAGTCACCACATTGGACAGCAGGGTGGCAACACCTGCGCCGAGGATCTCCTTTCCCTTCGGAAACAGCACAAACATGAACAGCGGGTCCAGGATCACATTGAGGATCCCTCCCATAGAGACGCCGAAACCTGCCTGGCCGGAGCATCCCACAGAACGAAGAAGCTGCGCACAGATCAGCTGGAGGAGGGTCGGAACCGCTCCTGCCACCACCACACACAGTGCATACTCTCTTGCATAGGAAAATGTGTTTGCGCTTGCTCCGAGAAGCCCCAGGATCGGTCCCATGAAAACCAGGACCAACAACCCCCAGCACATTCCGAGCACCGCAGCCGCGTAAAAAGTAAAGGAACTCACTCTCGACGCCTCTTCCCGCTCATTTCTGCCGAGAAGTCTCGAGATCAGAGTTCCTCCCCCGATCCCCACGATCGCAGCCAGGGCACCGGCAATATTGAACACAGGCAGGATCAGAGAGGCTCCGGCGACCTTGTACGGATCTCCGGTCCTCCCGATAAAAAAAGTATCTGCCAGGTTATAGAACAGTACGATCAACTGTCCTATGACGGTGGGAACCGCCATGGTCAGGACAGCGCGCCGCACAGGCATGTCGCGGAAGATCGTCTCATCACGCGCAGCCATGTTTTCTTTGTTTGAAGCCATCGTGATTCTTACATTTTCTCAGGTGCAGTAAAGCCCAGAAGATCGATCCCGCACTCCATGACTCTGAGAGTCAGGCTCAGCAGCGCTATATAGGAATCCCTCTGTGCTTCCTTCTCCTCGCTCATGATCTTCGTCTCATGGTAGAAACGGTTGAACTGATTGGCAAGTTCATAGATATATCCGCAGATCTTATGCGGCGCAAGCTCCGCACCGGCAAGAAGGATCGCGGGTGCAAATCCGGTCAGGGACAGGCCCAGAGCCTTCTCGCTCTCTCCTGCTGCCGGAAGAAGCTTCAGTTCCCGGATCTCCTGTGCAGTGTGCCCGGTCTCTTCCATGTATCTTCTAAGGATGGACTTGATGCGCACCATGGTGTACAGCAGATACGGACCGGTATTGCCTTCAAATGAAGTAAACTTGTCCACGTCAAACACATAGTCCTTGGATGCCTGGTTCGACAGGTCGCCGTACTTGATGGCTGACAGCGCCACGATCCTGGCAGTCTGTCTTGCCTCCTCAGGATCTGTCTCATGGTTCTCCATGATCTTGGAATACATCTCTTCATTGATGTCCGCGATCAGATTCTCCAGACGCATGACGCCGCCCTGCCTGGTCTTGAACGGCTTGCCGTCTTTCCCGTTCATGGTTCCGAATCCGAGGAAATAAAGTCCCGTGTCTTCACCGACCAGTTTTGTCTTGCGTGCGCAGCGGAAGACCTGTGTAAAGTACAGATCCTGCCTCTTGTCCACCACATAGATGATGTCATCCGGCTTCCAGTTTTCCATACGCATTACGATGGTCGCAAGATCTGTTGTATTGTAGAGAGACGCACCGTCTGACTTCAGGATCATGCACGGCGGAATCTTCTTGGTATCATCTTCCTGCGCAACATCCACCACCAGAGCCCCCTGGTCCAGATGCGCGTACCCTTCCTTCTTGAGATAATCCACAAGCGGCGGGATATACGGCTGGGCATCCGACTCCTTCTTCCACAGTTCGAAGGAGACATTCAGGCTGTCATAATTCTTCTTC
>OMSN01000239.1 GCA_900313765.1 uncultured Eubacteriales bacterium | reverse complement strand
CATCTGCCCCGGTTGCCGCTTCTTCCACCGATCAGGCTGCTCATCAGGCACTGCCCGGAATAGCAGTAACACAAAGCCCCGTGAACAAAAGTCTCCAGTTCCACGTCGACCTGCTGATGGATCTGCCTGATCTCCTCCAGACTCAGTTCCCTGGACAGAACAACTCTCTGCGCACCCATCTCATGGAGCAGGCGTACGCCGTCTTCCCCTGTGATGGTCATCTGTGTGGATGCATGCAGGGGGAGGTCCGGAAACTCTTTTTTCAGAAAATGAAAAACGCCGAAATCCTGCACTAGCACAGCATCCACGCCATGCTCGCAGACCGGCGCAAGGTAATCATAGAGCTGACTTTGAAGTTCTTTTTCCTTGAGGAGCGTATTGACTGTCAGGTACAGCTTAGCCCCGTAGAGATGACAGTAATCAATCGCTTCAAAGAGGGCGTCCTGCTCCGGGTTCTGCGCATATGCACGCGCGCCAAAAGCCCTGCCGCCTGCATAGACCGCATCCGCTCCTGCATTTACCGCAGCCCGGATCCCCTCCATGCTGCCGCCCGGGGCAAGAACCTCAACTGTACTCATTTTTACTCGATTGAAAGAATTCATTTTCAGGTCAATGTCTGTTATTCTTGCCGCCGCTTCGTGCCCTGTCTGCTTCCGCCTGGCTCAGGCGAGCCTCCAGGTCAACGATCCTCTTCTGATAATCAGCAGCCTCATCCTTCAGGGAACTGATCTGCCGGAGAGATTCTTCCTGCTTCACCTGCACAGAGACAAGCTCATGCTTGATCTCATACAGTTCCTTGTCCTTGTCAGACAGGTCTCTCTCCAGCTTCTCCACCGACTTCTTTGCTTTGAAATAATCATCCGCCACATTCAGATCGAGCATCAGGCTCTTCTGTGCAGTCGGAAGATGGCGGTATCCGTCCAGGGCTTTCAGCTCTGTGATCTTATTATTCAGATATGTCGCCACCTGATGAATATAGTCTTCGGTCTCATATCCGCCCAGCTTGTAGATCTTGCTGTCAATAACAACTTCCGTAAAGTTCTTCTTCTCCATGGTGTACCCCTTTTATCAGTCCTCTTTTGAAGGCAACGCTATTCCGAGATGATGGTATGCAAGATCCGTCACAACACGTCCGGTGGGGGTGCGCATGAGGAATCCGTTCTTGATCAGGAACGGTTCATACACGTCCTCCAGCGTACCTGCATCTTCGCCGATCGCTGCTGCAAGATTGTTGAGTCCGACGGGACCTCCGGCAAACTTCTCCATCATGGTAGTCAGGATGAGCCGGTCGATCGTATCCAGTCCCATCCGGTCCACATCCAGGAAATCCAGGGCTTTCCCTGCAACCTCCTCTGTAATCTCCCCGTCGTACATGACTTGTGCAATGTCGCGGGTTCTCTTGAGCAGACGGTTTGCAAGCCGGGGCGTACCTCTTGACCTTCTGGCGATCGCTTCCGCGCCTTTGCTGTCGATCTTTACGCCCAGCACCCTGGCGGATCGCTCCACGATGGTCTTCAGTTCCTGCGTTGTATAGTATTCCAGATGGTGGATCACACCGAAACGATCCCTGAGCGGTGCAGTCAGAAGCCCTGCCCTGGTGGTCGCCCCGATCAGTGTGAACGGCGGAAGGTCCAGACGTATGGACCTTGCGGCAGCTCCCTTCCCGATCATGATGTCGATCGCATAATCTTCCATCGCCGGGTACAGGACCTCTTCCACCTGCCGGTTCAGCCGGTGGATCTCATCCAGAAACAGGACGTCCCCCTCATTCAGGCTGTTCAGCACTGCCGCGATCTCCCCCGGCTTCTCGATCGCCGGCCCGGATGTAACCTTCAGGTTCACTCCCATCTCATTGGCAATGATCCCTGCCAGAGTGGTCTTGCCAAGCCCGGGAGGTCCGTAGAAGAGCACATGGTCCAGTGGTTCCCCGCGCTTCTTCGCAGCTTCTATATAGATCTTGAGAGACTGTTTTGCCTTCTCCTGTCCGATATACTGGTCCAGTGTCTGGGGACGCAGCTTCGGGTCCAGCCGAAGATCTTCTTCTGTCTCATCTGTTGTAATGATTCTTCTCGCCATTCATATATCCTCAGATACCGATATACTTCAGCGCCTGCTTCAGTATATCCTGCGTCTGCATCTCTTCCGTGATCTTCACCTTCCGGACTGCCCTGAGAGCTTCCGAGCTGGAATAGCCAAGTGCTACCAGCGCCTGCACCGCATCGTTTATCTCCGCGTCCACAGCAGCCGCGGCGGCAGGTCCTGCCGCCGGAATATCCTCCTGCTGCAGGTTTCCCAGCGCATCTTCCAGTTTCAGCTTATCCTTCAGTTCCAGGATCAGTTTCTTGGCAGTCTTGGGGCCAACTCCCGGCGCTCTGGAGATTGCTTTGAAATCGTCCGAGAAAACGGCAAAACGTATGTCATTGGCACTCAGCGTACCCAGGATCCCGAGCGCTGCTTTCGGACCGACTCCCGAAACCGTGATCATCGTCTTATAGACATTCAGGTCATCCTCCGACAGAAATCCATACAGCCTCATGGCGTCTTCAGAGACAGACATATAGGTATGGATCTTTACCTCCTCACCGGTCCGCGGCATGTCCGCCGCATCGCGGGCACTGACAAAGATCTGATATCCGACGCCGTTCACATCCAGAACGACCCTTCCTTCATAGACTGCCGCAACCTCACCACGCAGATAAGTGATCATTCATACATCTCCAATCGAATTTCTGTTCGACATTTGGAATGATTATAACAAGTCGGCCCTTTTATGGCAAGGGCGGCTCCGAACAGAATGGGCAGGAGACCCATTCAAGGCGTCTCCTCTCTGCAGGGATGCAGTCTGCATAGCGCTTTGTGAACTTCTCGAATCCTTCGATGTCATCCGCATCCGCTTCCAGTGTATCGCTGGCCATGCTTGCAAAAATCTTCTTATCCAGGAAGTCTTCCAGGGTTTCACCCTCTTCCTTCTTGTTGAGGAACAGTGCAAGAAGTGCCATGCCCCAGGGGCCGCCCTCTCCGGCAGTCTCAAGAACGCTTACCGGTGCATGAACCGCAGCTGCCAGATACCGCTGCGCAACGCCTTTGGTCTTGAACAGTCCGCCGTGTCCCATGATACGGTCGACCTTCACCTGCTCATCCTTCAGAAGGATATCCAGACCAAGCTTGACAGCTCCGAGCGAGGAATACAGATGCGCTCTCATGAAGTTAGCCAGATTGAAGTTGCTGTCCGGCTGTCTTGCAAAGAGCGGGCGTCCTTCATTCAGGTGTGTGATGCCCTCTCCTGAATAATATCCATAGGAAAGGAGACCGCCGCAGTCCTTGTCGCCCTTCAGGGAATTCTCATACAGAAGGCCGTACAGTCTGCCCGGATCCATCGGGAAGCCTGCAAGCTGCGCGAATTCACCAAACAGTTTCACCCACGCGTTCAGGTCGGAGGTTCCGTTGTTCGCATGAGACATCGCCACCGGATAACCGGTCGGAGTCGTGACCATGTCGATCTCACGGTACACTTTCGACAGCGGCTTCTCGCATACAAGCATGGCAAATGTGCTGGTTCCGGCGCTGACATTACCCGTGCGGACTGCGCAGGAATTCGTCGCGACCATACCGGTTCCGGCATCTCCCTCAGGCGGAGCCATCGGGATGCCCGGCTTCAGTGTTCCGGTCTCATCCAGGAGCTTTGCACCTGCTTCCGTAAGAGTTCCTGCATTCTCGCCGGCAACCATGACCTTCGGAAGGACATCGCGCAGTTTCCAGGAATATGCATACTTTGCGGTCAGTTCATCAAACTTATCAACCATGCCCTGGTCGTAGTCATTGACCGCGGAATCGATCGGGAAGATTCCGGACGCATCGCCGATACCGGTAACCTTCTCGCCGGTCAGCAGGAAATGCACATAGGAATCGAGGGTCGTCACAAAGTCCACATCCTTCAGATGCTCTTCCTGATCCAGTATGCACTGATACAGATGTGCAATGGTCCAGCGAAGCGGAATGTTGAAGTCAAACAGCGGCGTCAGTTCGTCAGCCGCCTGCTGCGTGTTGGAATTTCTCCAGGTCTGGAAAGGAGCCAGAAGCTTCCCATCCTTATCCAGTGCGATGTAGCCATGCATCATGGCACTGATTCCCATCGCACCGTAGGTTGCGGGAGTGACGCCGTACTTCTTCTCGACGTCCTGTCTCATCGCACTGTAGCAGCCCCTGAGTCCTGCCAGGATCTCCTCCTGCGAGTAGGTCCAGATCCCGTCGATCAGGGAATTCTCCCAGCCATAACTGCCGGTTGCGAGCACTGTGCCTTCCTCATCAACCAGCACAGCCTTGATATTGGTGGAACCGAACTCGATACCGAGAGCGGTCTGTCCGTTCATGATCATCTCTTTTACGTCTGCCATAAAATAGTACCCCGTATTGTATCTCAAACTGTTGCTGTCTCAGCCCTTGCCCTGTCCGTAATATGCATTCGGACCATGTTTTCTCAGGAAATGTTTCTCCTTGACATACTCCGGCGCATCCGGCGCGTCCGGATCAATCATCTTTGTGATGAAGTCCATCTTCGCGACTTCCTCCAGAACCTTGGCATGGTATACAGCCTGGAAGCAGTCCTTGCCCCATGCAAACGGTCCGTGGTTGCGGCAGATCACGCCCGGAACATAGACCGGATTCCTGCCCTCGAATGCTTCGATGATGACCTTGCCGGTATTCTTCTCATAGGCTTCCTCGACCTCTTCCGGGGTCAGGTTCCTGGTGCACGGAACGGAACCATAGAAATAATCCGCATGGGTGGTTCCCTTCAGGGGAATATCATGGCCTGCCTGCGCCCAGCTGGTGGCAAATGTGGAATGGGTATGTACAACACCGCCGATCTCCGGA
>OMSN01000240.1 GCA_900313765.1 uncultured Eubacteriales bacterium | reverse complement strand
CTGTGCCCCTCGCTGCGGTAGTTCTTGATATCCGCCATCGTGACCGGCTCGATGCCCCAGGCGTGGTCGATCAGGATCTCTCCGTCGATGCCGAAAGTCTTGTAGAAGTACTCCTCATCCCACTGGGTCCGCTGGGCGACTTCTCCCATCGTATACATGCAGGCGTTATAGAGCCTTCTTGCCTTGCCCGGTCCGATCTGCCAGAAGTCGGTGAGCGGCCGATGGTCCCAGAGCAGGTACTTGTAACTGTCCTCGTTCAGCTCTGCGATCCGGACGCCGTCCTTATCCGCAGGCTTCTTCTTCGCCACGATGTCCATAGCGACCTTTGCCAGGTACAGGTTCGTCCCGATTCCAACCGTCGCGGTAATACCAGTGGTCCTTAAAACCTCCCGTATCATGGTCATCGCCATGACGTGAGCCGGATTCGTGCCGGTCCGCTTTGCTTCCTCCAGATACATATGGAGGTACCCGGTCACATCGATAAAGCACTCATCGATGGAGTAGACATGCACATCCTCCGGGGCAACGTAGTGCAGATAGATCCCATAGATCTTTGCGGAGATCCGCTCGTATTCCGCCATCCTCGGCACAGCGATGATGTATTCCACTTTGGTATGGTGCTGTGCCTCGTACATCCGGATTGCCTGCTTGGCTTCAAAGAGCCTGGGCCTTGACGGTACGCCCATTGCTTTCAGTGACGGCGAAACCGCGAGGCAGATGGTCTGATCTGACCGGGTGGAATCCGCCACCAACAGGTTTGCTTTCAGCGGATCCAGTCCCCGGTAGACACATTCAACAGAAGCGTAGTAGGATTTCAGGTCAATACAGATATATGTCCTGTCCATAGGCCATCACCTCTGCAGTTTCTTTCCGATTTCCTCACAGTAGGCCTGCAGACGTTTCTGCTGCTGTTTCCCCATAGTCCGGAAGAGTGCGGTATCTATCGTTTCTGCGAATTTGCATTTCTGACATTTCACCTGGATGTAATAGTGATCCTGTCCATATACACTTAGCAGGTGAAACCCACAGCTCGGACATCGGATCGTGCGTAATACTTTTGCCTCGGCCCCGGCACGGGATGCTGCAAGCTTTTCCTGCACATCCGGTTTAGGCCTCATGTGCCGCTCAATTACCGCCGGCATAGGCCTCACCTCCGTAACAGAGGCCGGAGTGCAGGTATTCCTCTATAGGCCTTCTATCAAACAGATCCAGTTCCCCAAGGCGGTGATAAAACGCCGTATAAGAGACACCCAGCGTATCCGCCATCTTCTGGATCAGGATCTTCTGATCCTGGGAAAGGATCCCGTTATCATATACAATTACTTTCTTTTCCTTGTTGTGACGCTTCAGGACGCGTGCCACCAGGAATCCCGGCATCAGGAAGCAGGCGGCTGCGCGGTTGGTAAAGCATTCATTGACGGACAGCATTTCCTTCAGCATATCTCCGGTATATGTCATCTCCGGATCATATTCGCTGTGGAAAGCAGCCATGGGGCTCGCCTGAAGTGGGATGTGGCGGCCCATCACATCGTGTGCACCCTCATGGGCGATGGTAAAGCGCTTACGTGCGCTTTCCTTTGGACTCAGCAGGAATTTCTCAATCACTGCTGTTCGCGGTGGGAAAACGACCTCTTCAATTTTCCCATCCCTTCTGACCATTAACGGTCGTTTGCCATCTGACAGAAATCCGACTCTCCCCGGATCCGGTTCTGCAAATGTCTCATAGACGATTGGAACCCCCAGATACTCCCTGACAAAGGCTTCAATATCTACGCACATAACGTTGGTGTAGTGCTTGCTCTTGAAGAAGTCCTTGATCATGGCTTCACAGAGGTTCTCGATCTCGTCGTTCGAAGTGAATCTCTTCACGATGAACACCTCCTGTCAAGCCATCACGTACCATGCGTGACCAGCTCTGTAAATGTATCTTTCCGCACTACCGATATAAACCGTGTAGCGAATTCCTTCATATTCTCCATCGAGGGAAGCGCAGGAATGAATCACTCTGTCTATGTTCCAGACCCGTCCGTCCTGCCACGTAATCCTGATTGGAACAATCTCGCCGCTTTCCAGCCGCTCACTGTCAACCTGAACAGTAACCCTCTTCAATTCTTACCCTCACATTTCCGTCAGAGCTCCTTAATGACGTGCTTTGCAACGCCCTGAATCACGAGCTCATTGACTAAGATCACCTTCCCAGGGTACGTTTTTTCATTCGCGTACCTCAGGATCACCTTATTGCTCTTTTTGTCGATGCCTCCGTAGATCTTCAGCGTGTTTTCATTGTTCTCATCCAGGGCGACAACGATATCCCCGACCTCGCAGTCCGGCTGCTTCCGGATCAGGACCAGGTCCCCTTCGGAAATGCCTGCGTCTACCATGGAATCACCGACAGCCCGGAGCAGATAGAACTCACCCTTTCCGAACAGTGCTACCGGAAGGCTGACATACATTTCAACCTGCTCTTCTTCGGTTTCCGGGTCACCGCATCGGATACTGCCGACGAGAGGAGCGGAGAAGTATCCGGTTTCGGTTTTTTTGATCTTCGGAAGATCTGTGATCTCACCATTCTCGTAGGAGAGGAGCCCCTGTTTATTCATTTCAACCAGGTACTTGTATCCGGTGGCGGGAGCAAGTCCCATGGCAGAAGAGATCTCCCTGGTAGTTGGTGTGGAATGGTTCTGTCTGTAATAATCACCAATGTAGTCACTGATCCGCTGCATCAGTTCTGGATCTTTGCGCCGCATGGATTTCATCACCTCCGAGTCATGTTTTCTCAATAGGAAGCAGTTTGCTTCCGATGTGATCCAATCATAGCAAACGTATGTTCTGATTTCAAGTGAAAAATCGCAAATTAAAATGACCTGTCAGTAGAAACTGACAGGTCAGAAAATATATATCTCAACAATTAGGTCAGTTTACAAGGAACTACACGCAGACCGTGAAACGGGCTGCTGACA
>OMSN01000241.1 GCA_900313765.1 uncultured Eubacteriales bacterium | reverse complement strand
GAACCTCTGGGTGTTACCGCCGTCGCTGCTATGATCCAGCACAATACTTCCGGAATCCTCTCCAGAGCAGGAGCCGGGATCACATCGCCGAAGGGACTGGCAGGAAAGACCTATTCCACATGGGAATCCCCAATCGAGATGGCGATGATCAAATACTGCATGGAACAGGAAGGCGCTTCATTTGACGACCTGACGCTTATCCCCAATGACATCACGGATGAGCCGGCGGCTCTGGCTGCCCATCAGACCGATGCAGTCTGGGTGTTCTACGGTTGGAGCGGAGTAAATTCGGAAGTCGAGGGAGTTGACTGCGATTACTGGAACTTCAGTGACATCGCTCCGGAACTGGATTACTATACGCCGGTTCTTCTTGCGAACAATGAATTTCTTGAGAAGAATCCGGAGACTGCGAAGGCATTTCTGGACGCAGCCCGCAGGGGTTATGAATATGCAGTCGAGAATCCGAAGGAAGCAGCGGACATGCTGATCGAGGGTGACTCCACCGGTTCCCTGAAAGGCTCTGAAGATCTGGTATACGCAAGCCAGGAGTGGCTGTCTTCAAAGTATATCGACGACGCGGAGCAGTGGGGTGTAATTGATCCGGAGCGCTGGGATGCATTCTATGGCTGGCTGTATGAAAATGAGCTGACCTCGCATGATCTTCGCACGACGGGCTACACCAACGATTATCTGAAGTAAGGATTGCCGGAGGGTTTATGGAGGCACTGAGCACACAACATATCACGAAGTCATTTTCAGGGAGAGTGATCATAGAAGATATCTCGATCCGTCTTATGGAAAATGAACTCGTCTCTCTCCTGGGTGTGAGCGGGTCGGGAAAGACTACGCTGTTCAATGTGATCTCCGGGATCCTTCAGCCTGACAGCGGCCAGGTACTCCTTCGCGGGGAGGATGTGACCGGTCATCCGGGAAAGATCAGCTATATGCTGCAGAAGGATCTTCTGCTGGAGCATATGAAGGTGATCGATAACGTATCACTGCCTCTGAGGCTGAACGGGATCAGTAAAAAAGAAGCGCGCATGCGGACAGGTCCGCTGTTTGAGGAATTCGGCCTGGAAGGGACGCAGGAACTCTATCCGGCTGCAATGTCGGGAGGCATGCGGCAGAGGGCGGCGCTTCTGCGCACCTATCTCGGATCCCAGGGCGGCGTAGCACTCCTGGATGAGCCGTTCAGTGCGCTGGATACCATTACGAAGGGCCAGATCTACACCTGGTATCTGGATATTATGGAGAAGATCGACCTGTCGACCATCTTCATCACACATGATATCGATGAAGCGATCCTGCTGTCGAACCGGATCTATATCATGACAGGATCGCCGGGGCAGATCAAAGATGAGATCGTCATAGACCGTCCGAGAAATGACCGTAAGGAATTCAACCTGACGGAAGATTTCCTGTCCTGCAAAAGGAAAGTGCTGAAGACGCTTGAAAACAGGTGAGAGTCAGACTGCACAAAAATATACTATTTTTTCTGTCTGCGGCAATCATAATGACTTTGCCTCATTGACACTGATTGTTGAATAATGCTAAAATCATTTCAGTATTTACAGGAAACCTGTTCAACAGTCACAACAAGGAGGAAATGCCATGAGAAAGCTTGCAAAAATCATTATGGCTGGTGCCCTTGCAGTTACAGTGATGGGCATCACTGCGAACGCAGATGAGATCAAAGTCTGGGTCGCAGACAATGTAGTGGATTTTACAAATGGACAGATCGAAGCCTTCAAGGAGGCGAATCCGGACTATGCAGATTATGATTATGTGGTTGAACCCGTAGGCGAAGGCGATGCGGCAGGCAACATGATCACAGACGTTGAGGCCGGTGCGGATATCTATGGTTTTGCGCAGGATCAGATCGCACGCCTGGTTTCCGCCGGTGCACTGATCGATGTGGAACCGGAGAATGCAGAGAAGGTAAAAGCGGAGAATGATCCGGGTTCCGTGGCGGCAGCTACTGTCGGAGATACGCTGTATGCATATCCGCTGACTTCGGATAACGGTTATTTCCTGTATTATGACAAGAGTGTCGTGACCGATCCTTCCAGTCTGGAAGCAATCGTTGCAGACTGCGAGGCAGCTGGCAAGAACTTCTATATGGAGATCAACTCCGGATGGTATCAGACGGCATTTTTCTTTGCTACCGGTGCAGATCTGACTTATGACACAGACGATCAGGGCAATTTTACCGCATGCAACACCAACTATGCTTCCGATGAAGGACTTGTCGCCCTGAAGGAGATGGTTGAACTGAAGGCATCCAAGGCATTCCAGAACGGTTCCGCGGCAGGAGAGGCAACGAATGTTGCGGCGATCGTGGACGGCACCTGGGATGCAGGCGCAGTGCAGGATCTCTTTGGCGACAATTATGCCTGCGCGAAGCTTCCGACCTTTGAAGGCTCTGACGGCAATACCTACCAGATGAGCGGCTTCGGTGGTTTCAAGCTGCTTGGCGTAAAGCCGCAGGAAGATGAAGCGAAACTGGCTGCCTGCGATGCTCTGGCGGCATGGCTGTCCGGAGAGGAAGTACAGATCGCCCGCTTCGAGGCAGTCGAGTGGGGCCCCTCCAATCTGGCAGCACAGGCCAGTGACGTAGTACAGGCCAATGAAGCTCTGGCAGCACTTGGCGAGCAGCTGCAGTATACGATTCCGCAGGGACAGTATCCCGGCGATTACTGGAGCCTTGCAACATCTCTCGGCGACTCCATCATCAGCGGCGAGCTGTCCAAGGACAGTTCGGATGATGATCTGCTGGCAGCTCTTGAGAAATTCCAGGAGACCTGCCAATCCTACGCACAGTAATAACATGACTTTGATTCAGCGGCGGGGCATTATGCCTCGCCGTAATCATTCGGTCTGTTGACAGCAGACCGGCATATGCTGCGGAGGGGAGAGAGATGAAAACAGAAAACAAAAACGCTGCAGCGGG
>OMSN01000243.1 GCA_900313765.1 uncultured Eubacteriales bacterium | reverse complement strand
CATTGTCAGTTCATGGTCTTCTTCGATCGCGACCCTTGCCGTGGCAACGCTGTTCACGCCAAGATTGGTGTAAGACTGTTTGGTCAGTGTATTTTCAATATAATAACTGAGATTGCTGGGTGCCTTCGGATTGCCGGACCCTTCCGGATTGTTATTCTCTTCCACGTAGGACCGGTAGCGGCTGTGAACATCTTCGCAGACCTGGATCAGCGTCTCGTAATATTCCAGAAGCGTCTCATAGGGCGTGGAAGACGCCCGTGCCGTGGATGCCAGCGAACTTCCCGACTGGGGAAGGATCGTCTCGCAGTCGGATACCGCTTCAGCAAGAAGGTCCCAGGAATCTCCCGGCGCCCCTTCTTCTTCCACCTGGCTGGCTTGAGGCGCTTTACGTCCGGATAATAATTGATCAGGTCACTGAGTACATAGGTCAGGTTCTCGTTCAGATTCGCCTCATCGCTGATGCCGACAACATATTGACGAATATCGATCGATTTGTTCAGATCCGTCTCTCCGGCCGTCTGAAACAGCGCGATATTCCGGCTGCAGTCTACCTTGCGCCGGATCGTATTCTCGGCATCACGCAGAAATACGGCCGTCTCCTCATAGGAGCGGCCGAGCTGTGATATATCAAATGTTCCATCCAGCCGGGTCTCGATCGTCCGCAGGCACAGCACAATCAGCGCAACAAAAACGCACTGTGCGATCACCAGGAAATTCTTCATCGCCTGACTGTAATACTTATCTTTCATCTCTGTCTAAGAACTGCCTTCCCGGAAACGTCCACGCTCCGATCAGTCTGCCTGCGCTGCCGGGATATCTTCCGGCGGCAGGTCCTCCACCTTGTATCCGATCCCCCACATGACCTTCAGATACTTGGGATTCTTCGGATCGATCTCGATCTTCTCACGGATATGGCGGATGTGGACGGTGACCGTATTATCTGCGCAGAACGCCTCTTCATTCCAGATCTTCTCATAGATCTGATCGATGGAGAACACTTTTCCCTTGTTCTGAAGCAGAAGGAGAAGGATGTTGTATTCGATACGTGTCAGACGGACACTCTCTCCGCTTACCGTCACTTCCTTCTTGTCATCATCAATGACAAGGCCGCCGCTGCGGTATACATTGGAATGTTCCTCAGGCTCTGTGATCGTGCCCAGCGTTGTGTATCTGCGCAGCTGGCTGTTGACCCGGGCAACCAGTTCCAGCGGGCTGAAGGGCTTAGTGATGTAATCGTCCGCCCCGTAGTTCAGGCCCATGATCTTGTCCGTATCCTGGCTCTTTGCCGACAGGATAATGATCGGGATGCTGGACTGCATGGTCTTGCGGATCTTCAGGACAGCTGTCATACCGTCCATTCCGGGCATCATCAGATCAATGATCAGCAGATGTACATGTTCCTTATTCAACAGGTCGATCGCTTCATTGCCGTTATATGCCTTCAGCACACGGTACCCTTCCTGGGTCAGATAGATCTCGATCGCATCTGTGATCTCTTTTTCATCATCGCATACAAGAATCGTGTAATTCTCCGCCATAGTATTGATTCTCCTGGATCCTTCTGTAAAATGAATACTTCCAAGGCTGGTACACCTTCATGCAGTATATCAGCACCAGGCGCTGAATCCGCCTTAGAATAAACTAATTATTTATTAATCTTGTGCTATTTTACCATAAGAATGGGTTTTATGCCGTGTTTGTTGCGCAATCCCTGCATTCGGGTTAAAATATGACGCGGTAACTGTCGTATCCGGCTGCCGGTCTGGGGATCCTTGCAGGCCCTGATGCAGCCCATCGAGGTATAGTATAAATGAAGAAGAATGAAAAGAACATGGCCGCAGCCGCCGGGACAGGCGCTGTGTCCAAAGCATCCGCAGACAGCAAAAAGCCCTCAGCCAGGAGACTGTCCGGAATCCTGGTGCATCCGACTTCCTTCCCCTCTCCTCACGGAATCGGGGATCTGGGAAAAGGTGCCTATGAGTTTATCGATTTTCTGGAAGCGACCGGCCAGCATCTGTGGCAGGTACTTCCGCTCGGTCCCACGGGTTTCGGAGATTCCCCTTATCAGAGCCTGTCAGCGTTCGCCGGCCAGATCTACATCATAAGTCCCGAACTGCTGAAAAAAGACGGTCTTCTGGAAGACTATGACCTGGAAGGCGAGAGCGCCTGGGATCCCAGGAAGGTCGATTACGGCCCGGCGATCGAATATAAAGTAAGTATCCTGCGGAAGGCATACGCGCATTTCGTGCAGAAGGAAGCAGCCGGAAACTGGAAGATCCCGGAGCAGTTCGAACAGTTCTGCCGCGATCAGGCATACTGGCTGGATGACTATGCGCTCTTCTGTGCAGTCAAAGACTCCTTCCAGGGCCGCTGCTGGCTGGACTGGGATGAAGACATCCGCGTCGGCACCGCATCCGCGAAGGCCGCTTACCGGCAGAAGCTGAAAGATGAGGTCCGCTTCTATATGTTCGCGCAGTTCCTGTTCCAGAAACAGTGGGACGCTCTCAAGGAATACGCCAACGAAAAAGAGATCATGATCATCGGCGACATCCCGATCTTCATGGCAATCGACTGCTGTGATGTCTGGAGCCAGAAGAAACTGTTCCGTCTGGATTCCAAAGGATATCCGACCGAAGTGGCCGGCGTCCCGCCCGATTATTTCTCTGAGACCGGACAGCTGTGGGGCAATCCCCTGTATGACTGGGCTCAGCATGAGAAAACAGGCTACGCATGGTGGGTCAGCAGGATCAAGCGCCAGCTCGAGATGGTTGACTGCGTGAGGATCGACCATTTCCGCGGATTCGAATCCTACTGGTCGATTCCGGCAGATGCCGAGAACGCAATCAACGGCGAATGGCTGGAAGGCCCCGGCTCCAAGCTGTTCAAGGCTATGCAGAAAGAGCTGGGAGAAGAGCTTCCGATCATCGCGGAAGACCTGGGGATCATCACCAAAGAGGTGGAAGAGCTTCGGGATGAATTCCATTTCCCCGGCATGAAGGTCCTGCAGTTTGGCTACGGCGACATGACGGATACGAAATATATCCCCCAGTTCTATGATACGACCAACTGCGTATGTTACACCGGCACCCACGACAATGAGACGACCCTGGGCTGGTTTTCATCCGCTTCGCGCTGGGTTCCATCGCAAAATACGCGATCTTCCCGATCCAGGATCTGCTGCAGCTGGACAATGACGCCCGCATGAATACTCCCGGTGTTGCAGCCGCGAACTGGGCGTTCCGCTACGAGCAGAAGCAGCTGGATGAAGCCTGGAGGAAAGACTGGCTGAAGATCTATACGAAAGTATACGGAAGATAAATCTGCTCTGCGTCCGGATTCTCCGGACACTGCGGAAGGCAATCCTGCACAACCATAGGAAGCCGACCGATCTTTGCGAGTTGCGTGCCGGCGCGAAGCATACCTTGCCCGATAGGGCGAGGTGCCGCCCCGGCGAGGGGTCGCGAAGCGACATTAGCGACCACGCGTCTATAGGAGCGAAAGCGCCGGCATATGCAGCCGAAGCAAAGTGAGGGTAGGCGACGTGTTTGCAGGATGCCTTTCGCAGTGACAGGAATCCGGACGCAGCAGACAAATGGAGGATGATCATGATAAGAACTATCCTGGCAGTAATCCTTGCAGCAATCTTCCTGATCCTCTCGCTCCCGATCCTGGGTGTCGAGTGGCTGATCCGGAAAAAATGGCCGCATTTCGGTGAGAAGAGCGGTTTCAGGATCGTCCAGTTCGGTTTCTGGCTGATTCGGCT
>OMSN01000320.1 GCA_900313765.1 uncultured Eubacteriales bacterium | reverse complement strand
TATTTCAACGGAACATTCTATGTGATCAACGCCAACTTCGCGGATAAGGGTAATTACATCGTGACAGCCAAAGATCCCCGAGGGCCCTGGTCGGAGCCCCACTGGATGGATGACGTTCCAGGGATCGACGCATCGATCTTCTTTGACACGGACGATAAGTGCTATGTGATCGGCACCGGCGATGTCTGGGAGAATGAAGGCGGCCGCATGGAGCGGGGAATCTGGATCGCGGAGTACGACATTGAGAACTTCAAAGTAGTGTCGGAGCCGTTTACGATCTTCAACAGTGCGCTGCGAGGAGGCGCTTCTCCGGAAGCTCCGCATCTCTATCACATTGGGGAGTATTATTACCTGATCTATGCGGAGGGCGGCACGGAGCATTATCATGCAGTCATGTCCGCAAGGAGCAAAAAACTGTTCTCCTTCTTCGAGCGCAATCCTGCCAACCCGATCATGACACACCGCCATATGGGATTCGCAAGCCCGATCATCAACATCGGACACGCTGATCTGATAGATCTGCCGGATGGGAGCTGGTATGCCGTCATGCTCGGATCGAGACTGATCGATGGGGCTGCTAAGAACCTCGGAAGAGAGACATTTATCTGCCCGGTGGTATGGGAGAGAGACTGGCCGCTGATGAGCCCGCAGACCGGCAAGGTAGAGTGGGAGTATGATGCACCCGCATTGCTGTCCTGGACACCATACCCGGCCCCGGCTCGCAGAGATGACTTTGATGCGGATACACTCGGAGCGGACTGGACCTTCTGGGGAACTCCTTATGAAGATTACTGGAAACTGGAAGACGGTGCTCTTAAGATCCGCTGTATCAGCAAGGCAATGACAAAGGATCTGGAGGCGATGGGCTTCGGAGTGAATATATCCACGGAGAAGTACCGCCCGTTTATCGCGAAGCGTCAGCTTCAGCCAGACTACAGCTTCAGCACACAGATGCATTTCACTCCGAAGGGATCTGAGACAGCAGGTCTTGCAGTGGTGCAGGCGATGAACCACCAGCTTCGTGTTGAAGTTTTCGCAGAGGGAGAAGAGCAGAAACTCAGGGTCGTCCTGACGACAGCTGACTGGAATGTCCCGCCTTATTTCCCTGGTTTCGAATCCAGAACCCAGGAACAGACTCTGTTCGAGACACTGTGGAATGAGACCTGTGCTGTATTGCGGGTCGATATGGTAGGTGAGGACTGGACCATCTATGCAGGAACTGCTGAAGACAGTCTCGAAAAACTGTGCAGTGTGGATGGTTTCCTGGTCAACCCGGAGAAGGTCGGCTGCATGGTCGGCACCATGCTGGGAGTATTTGCATCCGGCAACGGGACGGACAGTGACAACGAGGCCGTTTTTGACTGGTTTGACTGTGGAGAGATCTGACCGGAAGGAACAGGCAGACCGGAATCTACAGGCATAAGTGAAACAGATTCGAATAAAACAACCAATATCCGGATAAGGAGTTAAAATTATGAACCTTACACAGCAGCAGAAAGACAGAGTTGAATCCATTCTCTCTCAGATGACGCTGGAAGAGAAGATTGGACAGGTGAATCTGGAATCCCCTTCTATCGTCGGAGGATTTGACGTTCCTTTCGAAGAACTGATCGAGATGATGACAGACGGCAGGATCTCCCAGGAAGAGTTTGGACAGATCATGGCGACTTCCACCAGGGATTATCATGAGGATGATATACGCGCCGGAAGAGTGGGAGCCATGATGGGGGATGACCCGGTCAAGGCAAATGAACTGCAGAAGATCGCACTCGAAGAGAGCAGGCTCGGAATACCGCTGTTGATGGGATTCGATGTGATCCACGGACTGCGCACTGTATATCCGATCGCGATCGCGGAGGCAGGAAGTTTCGACGATGATCTGTTCGAGCGGACCGCTCATATGGCGGCAGAGGAATCCAGAGCACATGGAATTACCTGGAACTTCGCCCCGATGATCGACGTCGCGAGAGACTCCCGCTGGGGACGTGTCTCGGAAGGACCCGGAGAGGATCCGAGACTGGGAGCGAGGTTTGCCCGTGCAAAGATCCGCGGCCTGCAGAATGATCATTCTTTCAAAG
>OMSN01000323.1 GCA_900313765.1 uncultured Eubacteriales bacterium | reverse complement strand
CGTAAGTGCTGTTGCTGCCATAACTGCGCCGATCACAAAGTTCTTAATGGATTTTCTCATGATTGATTCCCTCTCTTTATCTGAAAATGTGTAATTTTTAATTTTGTAAGTGCAGGTTTCTTGTGCCCTGCAGTTACATATACGAGGGTTCATGAGATTATCCACGCAGAAATTATAAATCGCGCTCCAGCTGATCGATCCATTTCTCCAGGTTCTGTGCGAACCGGCCGATATGGATCCCGTCTATAAACCGATGGTTGACATCCATGGAGATGCCGAGTTTCTTTCTTCCGTTCTCTTCGATGTATTTTCCCCATGTGATGCGGGGAATGCTGTCATCCAGAGCACCCGGTGATGCCAGGTCTCTCTCATTGACAGCGGCCGTCAGTTCGATCCATGGAAGGCAGGAGTAGTAGATCAGATCGTCTGTCTCTTTGGATTCATCCAGAAAGATGTCCTGTGCCCTGCGAAGTCTGGATGCTTCCTTGCAGAAAGCGGTGATGTCGGTGATGTGCTTCATGGTGATGATCTGAAACTGCTCGGAATCCGGCGCAAGATCTGTGAAGCTTGGGTGCCGCATATCCAGTTCCGCCGGACAGCCTTCGCGCATCACAATGCGGAACGCAGGGACGCTGTTGACGGCCTGTGTGCAGGCCCAGATCATTCCTTCATAAAATGAGAGTCCATGTGCTTTCGTATATCGATACAGTCCGGTGACATCCTGCCGGAATGTCACCATGTAAAAGGGGTGGGACATGCGGGAAAAGTATTCGTATGTCTCGCGTCTCTCCCATCCTGAATAGTCGATTTCCTTCATTGTCCACACATTCTCCTGTCTGTCTCTACATAAGACCTGCTTTTCTCGCCTTGTCCTGCCCGATCATGCAGCCTGCGTTTTTCAGCAGGCAGTTGTGATGGCATCCGCCGCAATGGGGCTCTCTGTCCATCACTCTGATCTTCTCAAGAGGCTGAATTACGAAGGTGCTTCCCCGGAAGACTTCGTATCTTTTTCGTTTCCTGAGCTGCCTGACCAGAACATTCATAAAGAAACCGTGCGTGATCAGGATCACATTTTCATTTTTCTCCTCAAGCAGGTCAATCAGAGCCTCCGCGCGCTCCATGGTATCCGAACAGGACTCTTTCTGTCCGCTGCCCCATCTCCACTGCATCCTGCCGCGCAGGTCATAGACCCACCTGGGACGGCTCTTTGGCGAGTCGGTATATGCATTCAGAGGAACCTCGTTGAGAAGGGGCGTCTGCGTCACCATGTCATCCCCTGCTGTGGGAAATAACTGTTTCTGCGTCTGAATCGCCCTTTTCTCAGTACTTACATAGATGTGCTCATAGTCTCCTGTATCCTGCGGTTTGCCGATCGGAACAATATCCGCTTCCTCGTAGGCTTCCACCGCCTTATTGTATTCCTCTGGCGTGCAGCGCTGATTCCATGTCATGGCCACTTCTGCGTGACGGATCAGGAGTATCTTCATATCTCACACCTCCGGGATACCGAACCGCACGGGCGGGGGATCGGGCGGATAGTCGGCAATCGGTTTCTCCATCCAGATCATGTTGTACCAGCGGCCGAACTTATTTGCGCAGTTGTGGAATTCCCCGCACCGGGTGAATCCCTGCTTCTCGTGGAACCGGGGACTTCCCAGATCGAGGTATTCATCCTCCACTTTGGGGCAGGCGATGCATGCGTACATGTTCCGGATCCCCTGCGCCTTCAGGCGCTCCTCCAGTTCTTCATACAACGCTCTGCCGATCCCCTGCCCATGGCAGGACCGGTCCACATAGACCGTCGTCTCACAGGACCAGTCGTAGGATACCCTCTGTTTGAACGGCCCTGCGTATGCGTAGCCGACGATTCTCTTCCCCTGCTCTGCGACGATATAAGGAAATGTGATCGCGGTCTTCTCCACATAGGGAGCGTAGATCGCACGTATCTGCGCGGCGTCGTCAAGGGCGGCGCCGCGTATCTTTATCATATCCATATGTTGTTCTCAGTTCATTTCCTTCCAGGCTGTCTGCAGCGACTCGATGATCGGCAGGTGCTGGGGACATGCTGCCTCGCACGCGCCGCAGGCGACACAGTTGTCTGCTCCGGCACCTTTACTGCGGATCTCATTCATCACAAAATGCTCCGCCGGGTCTGCATTGTACAGAGAGACATCATTCCATGCCGCAAATATACCGGGGATGTTGACGCCGTTCGGACATGGCATACAGTACCGGCAGCCGGTGCAGCCGATCCGCATGCGGCTGAGATAGGCGTCCCGGACATCAGCCATCAGCTTCAGTTCTTCTTCCGACATAATGCCCGGCTCTACCGTATCGAAGATGCGCAGGTTGTCATCGATCTGTGCCTCTTCATTGCAGCCTGACAGCACGGTGCCGATCTCAGGATGGTTGCACAGCCAGCGGAATGCCCATTCCACCGGAGAGCGCTTTATTTTAAATGCATCGTACAGGGCCTGTACATTATCCGGTGCTTTGGCAAGG
>OMSN01000245.1 GCA_900313765.1 uncultured Eubacteriales bacterium | reverse complement strand
TTAATAATTCTTCTATTAATATCTTGTTTTTATATTCAGAATGAATGTTTCTTCAGTATCTCTCACAAGCGCCATCGCTCCTGAGCTTTGGCACCTGTCAGATCTCCGGATAGAGAGCTGCGTCATACCCCAGCAGCTGCATGATGCGCAGTTCATCCTCCGCATCGCACAGTGCATTGTGCACCTCCGAATAACCGGAATCCTGGCAGATCATCCGCAGGATGCTCTCCACTCCGTAACCGGACTTCAGCCTGCCCGTCCGGCAGCATGGGATCTCTTCCGGAATATAGGGGTTGTACTGGCGGTATGCGGCAAGTTTCATGATGTCTCTCCACACATAGCCCGCAAGTTCCGGGAGATGCCCGCGGTCAAACAGCGCATTGTAGGCGAAGAGCATCGTGACATTCCACTCCTTCAGGATACCGTCTATCTCTCTCAGCGCATCCTGCCTGCACATGCGGATCACTTCCTGTCCCTCAACAAACAGGGCGCTGCCGAACATGGCCGGTTTCCCGCACTGCTCCGGAAATACATAGTACAGGGTCTTCTGCCTGCTCAGGTCCTCCCGGCTGGCTATCACGATGCCTATGGACATCACGTCATCATAATAAGTCGTCTCGGTGTCGATCACCGCGATCCTCTCCGGCATGATGCGCCTCACCTCCTCACTCAGGCAGAAACAGTAGATCGTGATTGATACTGGTATAGAACAGTTCCCTGAACCGGTCTCTCTCCCTGGTCCTGCCCAGGATCCACATCGTCTTCGTGATGACGGCCTCCAGCGTCATGTCATAGGACTCCGGAATGTTATACTCATTTTTCACAGCATGCCCCACCTCATAGACGGACATGTCGCTCCCTTCGTTGGGAACCTGCGTCGCCATGACCACCATCCTGCCCGCGGCCGTCCATTTGCGGATCGCCTCACGAAAACTCCCGTCGCCGTAATCGGGGATCCCGCCGACACCGAAAGACTCGATGATCAGAGCGTCATACCTGTCCATCAGCGCGTCCAGGACCGTGCCATCGCTGCCGGGTATCATCCTGTACAGGAACACCCTGGGACCGAGGCTGTCCGAAAAACAGACTTCACCGGTGCAGCTGTCCTTGTCATCTATATAGAAAATGATCCTCCTGTCCTGTATGACCGCTACCGGAGGATAATTAATGCTGGAAAACGCGTTGTAGCTCTTGGTCCGTTCCTTCTTTGCCCGGGTCCCTGCTATGACAAGCCCGCCGAATACAATGCATACATCATGCGCCCTGTCGTCCGATACAAACCGGACGCTGTCCATGAGGTTGGTCCTGGCATCGGTATCCGGCAGGTCGATGGGTCTCTGCGCTCCTGTGACTGCGATCGGTTTGAGACTGTTCCGGATCAGGTAGGACAGGGCGGCTGCCGTGTATGCCATGGTATCTGTCCCGTGGCAGATCACGAATCCGTCGTACTGCTGATAATGCTCCTGAATGATCTTCGCCAGGGTCAGCCACTGCTGCCAGCAGACATTCGTGCTGTCCAGACTGAAAGGCTGCAGGACATCGATCCTGCAGAATTCTTTCCCCTCCGGTATATAGGATAACAGTTCCTTTCCCGTGATCTGAGGCGACAGACCGTTTTCCGTATGCCTGGAAGCGATCGTCCCGCCTGTTGCAATCAGAAGAATCTTCTTCAAATTCATGCCGTTCTCTCCTGAGTCATATGATCCGCCGTTCCATACAGGCAGTCATCGTTTTCAGGAATATTTTACACCACCGGGCTGTGTAAGTATACATACACAGCCCGGTGTTATTTCTTTATCAATCCTTGTCTGTTGTGTCTTCCAGAATCTCCAGATACTCTCCAAAATCATCGTATTCGATATGTACGTGTGTCATCCCTCTCTCCCCTTATCTGTTGCTGTGACTGTTCATCAGGATCCTATGTGCATGCTTCCTTCGATCATGCGTCCAGAAACCATTCTCTGTAATCATCCTCCGAAGCAAACAGGATGTATGTTCCGTTTGCATAACCCATGTAGCCGTTTGCTGTGTAATATCCCTTCATCTTTCATTCCTCCCTGCATATCCGTTCCTGCCGGTTTCTGTTTTTCCGGTCTGTTTCCTTCTGATAAATGAAGTATGCCAGAGGAGGTGTTTAAAAATTCCAACACCACAGTCCAGGGCTGAGGCGGAAAATAAAAGTAAAAAACAGGGCCTGCGGTCTTACGGCCGCAGGCCCTGCTCAGTACTCAGAGTGATTCTGTTACTCGACTTCTTCTTTCGTTCCGTCCTTCTTGATGATCTCGACCTTGCAGGAGAATCCGAATGCTGCAACTGCTGCTGCGATCACAGCCCAGGGAGCTGCAGCCAGTCCGATCACGGAACCGACCAGTCCGACGTTGACCGGGATGTTCAGGAGCACATCGTCTCCTCTGCGAACTACGATCCGGTCTACGTTTCCGCTCTTTACCAGCTTTTTCAGTTTGCTGATGATCTCATCCACGGGATCCATGTCCGGATCTGCGGTATATTCCGCATCCTTCACAGGCTCTTCCTCGGGCTCGCCTGTCAGAATACGGACTGCCTTCTCCACATCGCCGTCTGCCTGGATCAGGGCTTCCTTTGCTGCAGGATACTCAACCTTCGCCTGCTCCATAACAGCTTCTACTGCTTCCAATGTAATATTTGCCATCTTTTTATCCTCCTTTTTCTTGTGTGTCAGATTACTCTTCGTCAGTATCTTCCGGATGGATCACATCCTTCAGATCCTTCTGCGGTTCATCCGCCTTCGGCATGAGAATCGCCGCGATGATGTACAGGATGACACCGCTTCCTGCGAACAGTGAAAAGGCTGCCCACAGAAGACGGACCAGGTTCGAATCTACGCCAAAGTAATCACCCAGTCCTCCGCATACACCGCACAGTTTGCA
>OMSN01000302.1 GCA_900313765.1 uncultured Eubacteriales bacterium | reverse complement strand
TCTGGCGCAGATGATAGCAGAGTATGCCGGTACAAAGGTTGTATTTGAACTGCCGGACGAGACAGAGAGAGCCGGGTATTCAACTGCAACGAAGGCAAGACTTGACAGTTCAAAGATAAAGATGCTTGGATGGAAAGCACAGTTTGATATAAGAACAGGGCTGGGACATACGATTGAGATCTTGAGAAGTCTATGAGTTTTCGTTTTCAGATTAAACAGATCATTAAACAGGCGGTACAGAATCTGGTGCTGCCTGTTTGCTATAGGCTGTTTTGCCGTCAGAAGGCAGATCCGGACCTTGTTGTGTTCGCGGATGCGCACCATAACAGCAGACCGGCGGCCATGGAGCTTCTCTACAGAAGGCTGAAGAAGGAAGGCTCCTGGAAACTATGTGAGCATTATCTGGATTATGGAAATGCCGGAGCGGTTACGGTTGCCCGGCATTCCATCGGATTTATGAAACTGTACGCAAGAGCCGGGGCAGTCGTGATCTGTGATAATTTTCTGCCGGCAGCATCGTGCCGTAAAAGGCAGGAAACAAAGGTGATCCAACTGTGGCATGCCTGTGGCTGTTATAAGAAGTTCGGGTATGATGCTGCGGATGATATACCGGAGAATTACCACGGGGGTAATGTATATAGAAATGCGGATCTGGTGACGGTGTCCGGAGAAGCCGCGGTCGGTCCCTTTTCATCCGCGATGCGTCTTCCTGAATCCTGCGTGCGTCCGCTTGGTGTCAGCAGGACAGACCTGTACAGGAGCGGAACCTGGGTGAAGAAATGCAAGGAACGTTTTTACAGTAGATATCCGGATGCAGAAGCGAAAAAGGTAGTGCTCTGGGCGCCAACCTTCCGAGGCAATGCGGGAGATCCGGAGAACATTTCGATTGATATTTGGAAACTTCAGGAAGAACTGGGGGAGGAGTATCTGGTACTGACCAGACTTCACCCGCATATGATGCGCCAGAAACTGCCGGAAGAAAAGGATGCGTCTTGTCCGATCCCGACTGAGGAACTGTATCCGGTGACAGATGTGCTGATCGCAGATTATTCTTCTCTGATCTATGAATACCTGCTGTTCTCAAAGCCGGCGGTGCTGTACTGTCCGGATCTGGACGAATACCGGTCCGGGCGGGGCTTCTATATGGACATCAGTGAGATACCAGGAGAGATCGTGACACAGCAGGACGAACAGGTGCTGGCGGATGCAGTAAGGCGCGCGTGTGCAGATCCGGACAGGCTCCGGGCTTTTCTTGACCGGTATATGGGAGCCTGTGACGGACAGGCGACAGACCGGATTGTGGAGTGGCTGAAGTTACAGAAGAGAGGAGAACTACGCGGATGAATATTGCTCTGATATTTGCGGGCGGCAGTGGGAACCGCATGGGTACTGTGCTTCCGAAACAGTTTCTGAAGATCAACGGTGTGCCGATCCTGGTCCATACAATGAGACTTTTCGAGCGTCATCCCGAGATTGATCTCATCTATCTGGCGGTGCCGGAGCTGTATATATCCAAAGCGCAGGAACTGATTGAAGAATATGATCTGGATAAGACCCGGAAGGTAATTGCCGGAGGGGACAGTGCGCAGGATACTATCTATCGCCTGCTGAAGGCAGCAGAGGAAGAGAATCCCGGTGACAGTGTAGTCCTTCTTCATGATGGGGTGCGTCCGTTCATTACGATGGATCTGATCACACGCAGCATAGAGGCTGTGAAACAGTATGGCAGCGCTGTGACATGTATTCCCAGCTATGAGACGGTGATCGTGAGCCGGGATGGGGAAAATGTTGGAGATGTTCCCTACCGCAGGGAGACTTATACCGCACAGGCTCCTCAGAGCTTCCGGCTGAAGGATATCCTGGATGCTCATGAGCAGATACGCAGACGACCGGAAGGATATGAGAACATGGTGGATGCCTGCACGATTCTGAGGACACTGGACCGGCCGGTTCATATGGTGCGCGGGAACCGGGGAAACCTGAAGATCACAACACCGGAGGATGTGTTCCTGTACAGGGCGTTGCTGGAATACCGGGAGCACGAAGAGACCTTCGGACTGGGGACAGCAGAGATATGAGATTAACAGAGAATCCTTATGTTTTAGAGGACCTGGAGGCAGTCGCCTCCTGCAGCATGATTGACTGGGAGAAGTTTCGCTCAAAGACAATCGCAGTGACCGGCGCCACCGGACTGCTGGGCAAGCTGATGGTACTGGCGCTTCTTAAAGCAGATGAAAAGTATCAGCTGGATC
>OMSN01000319.1 GCA_900313765.1 uncultured Eubacteriales bacterium | reverse complement strand
CCTACATGGCAGACTACGAAATTGCACTCTTCATATTTCTTCCCCAGAGAAGTAGCAGCCCTCATGGCCACTTCCTTCTGATTCAGGACATGAACATGGGATTCCCTGTAGATCCCCTTAATACCGGTTACACGTGCCACGTCATCAAACTCATCCACATCGGGAGGATTCACCAAATAAGCCGGTTTTCCTGTCTGCTCCGCAAACGCGCCGATGATCTGCGCGCCGAGGATCGCCGGATGCTCCATCAGTCTTCCGGATGTGCAGTCATCCAGGATCTTTTCGTTTACAGGAAAGATTCCGCCCGGTGTCGATGCAAGCCCGCCTGAGTACGCGGAAAACGCATCCATATCCGCGATATCGATCCCTGCCTTCTTCAGCTCTGTCAGGATCGTCTCAACGCGGTAGGGTTTCTGCTCACTGACTCTTGCAAACGTCTTCAGGACTTCGGGGTCATGCTGTACATTCGCTTTAAAAAGACGTTCCTCTCCGTCAAATACGGCAAGTTTGGTAGAGGTTGATCCGGGGCTCAGTGTAAAGATCTTATATCCCATACGGCTTCTCCTTTCTCAGTCCTGCGCCGCTATGATCACCATAGCGATGTCGCCTACAATCTCCTCGACAGAGGATCCCCGGGAGGAATCCGCAACCGGAAGGTTGAACCCGGACAGAGTATGTCCGTATCCTTTACCGCCTGCGAAGATCTGGATCATCTTGATACCGATATTCGCTGCTGTCAGATCCGGGAAGATCAGAATGTTTGCCTTCCCTGCAACTTTGCTCTCCCTCTTCACTTTCTTCGCTGCCACAGCCTCGAGTACAGCCGTATCCAGCTGGAATTCCCCGTCCACTTTCAGGTCAGGTCTGCGCTGTTTCACGATGCTGATTGCTTCGTTGATCCGGTCAACACTTTCCGCCGCACCGCTTCCCAGTGTCGAGAAACTCAGGAATGCGCAGCGAGGCTCCCATCCCATCAGTGCCTTCACATTGTCACAGGTCGCAATGGCGATCGATGCCAGGTCATCAGCCTTCGGCTCCGGATTCAGGCCGCAGTCCGCAAGGGCCAGAAGATTACCTTCTGATCCGCTGAATCCCGGGATCTCTGTCAGCGCGAAGATAGACGGAACATCCACTCCATCCTGCATGCCGATCGCCTGCATGGCAGTCATCAGTACATCGCCTGTCGTATTGACATGGCCGCAGAATGTGCAGTCCACAAGGCCTGCAGCTTCCATGATCATGGCGTAAAACATCGGATTTTTCATTTTACGTCTTGCGCCTTTTTCTGAAAGCTGGCGCTTGGTATCCGGGTATTCCATATACTTCGCGATCACTTCCTCACGGAAGGCTTCATCGGTGACATCTGCGATCTCCATATCATCCACAGAAACGCCGACACGTGCAGCTGTCTCCCGGATCACCGCAGGGTCGCTGACCAGGACCGGGATACCGATTCCCTCGTCCTTAACACGTCTTGCCGCAAGCAGGGTCTTGTCTGCTTCACACTCCGGAAGGGCAACTCTCTTCGGGCTCTGCTTTGCTTTCTCGATCAATGTCTCAATCAGTGTCATATTATTCATCCTTTCCTTTCATCGGGGAGGCTCCGGTCTGCGCCGCCGCAAAAGCCAGCGCATAATCGCCGTCGGAGGAGAGCGAGATGAGAATGTCCTTCATCCCCCGCTCACGGGCATGCTCCAGAAGTGAACCATGTAAAGTTACATGGGGAGCTCCAAGATCATCATCCAGTACTTCGATCTCACTGATCCTGGCTATCGCTTCGTTTCTGTTCATGTCTGGAATGATATAGACCATTCCCTGCGCGTCCTTTTCCATCATCCCAAGAAAATACTTGTTCATGGACAAGCCTCTCTTAGCGGCCTGTTGCTCCATTAGCGCTTTCTTCCACACTTTGAACGTTAGCGAGAGCTGGATCGTCTTTCTCTTTTTTCTGTATCGCTGCATTGCGTCGCGTTGTCTTTCGTTGTAGTACTTTGGCGGTTCACCTGCGCTGGTCTTCCCTTCCATTGTAGTTTCCTCATTTTTTCGGTAATATACGGATTTTGCTGCAAATTTTGTATATTTGC
>OMSN01000247.1 GCA_900313765.1 uncultured Eubacteriales bacterium | reverse complement strand
TTTTCCCGATCTGCTCCGCTGCCAGTTCATAGTCTGCCCACGGCGTAACAGTGATCTTTCGCAGATGGGGAATCGCGCTGATAATATCGATCTGATTATGCAGCGGTTCGCAGCACCCGTAATAGACCAGTCCGAAAGGCTCCATCGCCCGGGACATATACGGGATATCGAACTCTTCCCGCATAGCCGGTGAAACGGATACGAACACCTGAGCCGCTCCTCTTCCCCACACATCCTTCGCGCGGAAATGAATCCCATCACAGTCCTTTGCGGGAAGCTCACTCGTATAGGCACTGGTACAGTGCACACTGTCCTGGTATCCTTCAAACAGGTTCAGTTCTTCATACTGCCTTACCTTATCGAGAAAGATATCCGTCAGTTTCTGCGCAAGGGCATGCATATATTCAGGCCGTTCCAGCAGATCGACCAGAATCTGTCCCACGCCGTGCAGTGTGGCAACATCATCCCACAGAGTGTCAAAGCACCAGGGCGAGCCCACAAGCCGCACAGGCAGGATATCTCCTACCATATTTGCGACCAGCTCATACCGCCGCAGCGATTCCTTCTCATCCAGAGTGATCTCTTCATTGTGCAGCAATTCCATGCAGCTTTCATCCTTCATCTGATCAATAAATCGATGAGAGACGATCCGATTGGCTGCATCCGAGACCGCAATATCCTCCTTCACGGATATCCCGATTCCGGAAGAATGGATCACCTTTGAGACCTTCAGTTCCTGCGGCAGTACCATGTCGCCGGGAATATGCCTCTTTCTGTAAAGCATCTGCCGCAGATATGTCTCCACTTCACGCAGATAAGGATCCGTGCACTGCACTGTCAGTTCTCCGGTAGGGTTCAGTTCATGCCAGGGCAGCTCATCGATCAGCAGGACCGGCTTCTGCATCCGAAGGTCATTCAGCGCGATGTGCATCTCCTTTTTTTTCAGGTTTCTATCGGAAAAAGCATATTCTTTATACTGCTTCGCAAGTTCCCGCAATATCATTTCATCCCGGTTCATTATTGACTCCTTATTATTCCGAATCCCCTTCCAGCATCCGGTATTGCTTGGGTGTCATCCCTATTGTCTCTTTGAACACATTGTGGAAATATTTGTCATTCTCCATGCCGATCTCCCAGGAGATCTCCTGCACCTTCATTGACGTTTTGCGCAGCAGCACCATTGCATAGTCGATCTTAACATACCGGACATAATCTGTGAAAGTATATCCTGTTTCCATATGAAAGATTCTGCTCAGATGCTCCGGTGATACCTTCAGTTCCCTTGCCGTCTGCGCAAGCCGGCATGGCGTACTGATGTGATCATGTATATACCGGACCGCTTTTTTCACCAGCAGATTTCGGGATTTCTGCTCCACCTCACGGACCCTCAGCACCGGAAGCCGTTCCTGAATCAGCGGAACCGTTGTTCTCTCTTCCAGCCTGCTCTGTACTTTTGCCAGCTGCGCGGAAATGTCTTCATATGTAACAGGTTTCAGAACATATCCTGATACTCCCAGATCGATCCCTTCCTTTGCATATCGAAAATCACTGTACCCTGTGATCACCACATATTCTGTCTTCACATGCTTCCGGCTCAGATGCCGTATCATCTCAAGGCCGCTCATTCCCGGCATCCGTATGTCCACAAATACCAGATCGGGAAGCATTTTCGGTATCATTTCCAGTCCCTCCATGCCGTTGGAACACTCCCCCACGATCTGGACCGTCGGATCCACAGCCAGCACCAGGTTGCGGATCACCGCCCGTGCGCGCTTCTCATCCTCTATGATCATCACCCTCATGGCTGCTCTCCCTTCCCACATCGGACCACAGCCGGCATCACCCTGCAGCCCCTTACAGCTGCACTGTGTCCTGCATTACAGGCAGCCGCAGTTCCACTTTCGTACCCTTTCCGGCTGCTGAATCGAACTTCAGCGTATACCGGTTTCCATAATATCCATACAGTCTTCTGCAGGTGTTCAGAATCCCGATCCGCTCCGACTCCGTTTCCATCGGAAAGGCTGCGATCTTACGCAGATGTTCAAGTTCCCCGGCATCGATTCCTCTTCCGTTGTCCCATATACTGATCACGATCGTATCATCATCCCCGTAAAAAAGAATCGATAGAAAGCCTTCCTCCTTCTGTTCCTCAAAGCCATGAAGAATCGTATTTTCCACAAAGGGCTGCAGCAGCATCTTATAGATCAGCAGATCCGCCACTTCCGGTTCCACATCCAGTTCGTAGATGAACATACCCGGAAACCGTTCCTGCTGCAGAAGCAGATATTCCTTCAACCAGTCGCTTTCCTGCCGGATGGTGACCGGTTGAGAGCGGTCATGCAGCATATACACCAGTGTCGACGAATATCCCTTCAGGAGACGACTGACCTGATAGTCTCCGTGCTCTACGGCTACGGAATTGATCGTATTCAGAGTATTGTACAGATAGTGCGGGTTGATCTCCAGTTCCAGGGCTTTCAGCTCCGCCACACGCTGTTTTTCTGCTGTCTGCATGCTTCTGAGCTTTACCATTCCTGTAATCAGTACCACCAGCACGCCAATGACGATAAAGAAGAGCATGAAGCCTCCGAAGATATACGACACAGCCTCTATCAGTATTGTTGGGAATACCAAACCAACGGTCCACGAAGTGTATTTGAGGGGGTGAGTAATGATAGAACACTTCATATTCTCCAATGAAAGCTTGTTCTCACTGTTTTCGTCGTCTCTTGACTTGATGATTTGTTGGCACACCTGATGAGGGTCGTCAGTGACATAGTCTTGTAGCTTCTTGTGAATGATGCGTTCCTGACTGGGATGAGACAGGAAAGTACCCGTAGAGTCTATGACGAAATAGTAAGGTGTGTATGCATCCACGTCCGAA